>DAOTXZ010000083.1:0-6473 GCA_034435115.1 Dehalococcoidia bacterium
GATCAGGGGTGGGTGGGGGCTCTTTTCGCCCTTTAGGGCGAAAAGAGCCCCCAGGCGCTGGTGGGTGGTCGCGGGATCGGGTGATAATCGTTCGTAGGGCAGGGTATCAGGCTCGGGGAAAAGCCCCACCCGACCCTCATCCCCGCACCAGGCCATAAGCTGGTTATGCAGCTCCTTTGCTGCCGCGGTCTCTGCTGTCACCACCAGCATGGGAAGCCCTAGCTCCTGATAGAGGCAAGCGATTAGGTAGGGCTTGGCGGCATTAAGCACACCCGCCCTTTTAGCTCCCCCTCCCCGAAGCCCCTCAACGAGCCGGCGGTAAGCGGGTATCCCTTCAATAAGGGGCAGCAGCGCGGAAAGGTTCATCTCGCCCAACACCCAAAGGGCTAGCCTGATTTGAGGGGGTTCAGAGAACCCCCTCAAATCTCCCCAGAAGGTTCCCAGAGAAATCAAAGATTTTTCTGGGTGTAGGAGACTAGCCCTGTTTTGCATTTTAACACCCTTACAGCTTAGCGACAAGGAGCTTGTTTAACTGGGGTGCCACTGATATAATTGGCATTTGAGATGGATACTGGCTATCGTCGCATTGTTGCCAAGCTGGGCACAAACGTCCTCACTGCCGGAACCAACCAATTGGACCTCGGGGTGATGGCTAGCCTGGTGGGACAGATAGCGCGGCTTCATCATCGGGGGATTGAGGTTATCATTGTCTCCTCAGGGGCGATCGCTGCCGGGAAACATAAGCTCGGGATCACCAAGGAGCGAAAGGACATCCCCTTCAGACAGGTGATGGCCTCGGTGGGGCAGAGCCGACTCATGCAGGCATATGAGCAGCTCTTTGCCTGGCATGGCATCACTGTGGCCCAAGCCCTTCTCACCAAGGCCGATCTCTCCGACCGCGCCGGCTATCTTAATGCCCGAAACACCCTGCTTGCCCTGCTTGAGCTCGGGGTTATTCCTATTGTCAATGAGAACGATGTTGTTGCCATTGATGAGATAAAGGGGGCCAGATTTGGCGATAACGATAACCTCTCCGCCATGGTTGCCAATCTGGTTGATGCTGACATTCTGATCCTTCTCACCGATATCGGCGGGCTCTTCACCGCTGACCCGAATCGAGATAAGGGGGCTAAGCTTATTCCTCGCGTCGATAGGATCGATGGCGAGATCGAGCGCCTGGCTCGCCGGACGGCGGGGGTTCGGGGGACTGGTGGTATGGAGACAAAGATTCAGGCAGCAAAGCTTGCCACCGCATCTGGGGTGGCGGTGGTTATCGCCAGCGGACGCGAACCCGATGTCATCACCGCCCTGGTCTCCGGGGAGGCTATCGGCACCTTCTTCCCCCCAACAGGGACCAAGATGGAGAGCCGAAAGCGATGGATGCTCAGCGGTCTCTCCTCCAGGGGGAAGCTTGTGATCGATGATGGGGCGGTGGTCGCTTTAAGGGAGCATGGGAAAAGCCTTCTCCCTGCTGGGATCGCCGAGGTGTATGGTGAGTTTGAGAGGGGGGATATTGTGAATGTCGTCGACGCCAGAGGTGAAAAGATCGCCTGTGGCATATCAAACTATAGCTCAGACGATATTGCCATCATCAAGGGAGCCCGCTCAGACCAGATTCAGCGCCTCCTTGGCTATGAATACGGGGCTGAGGTGATGCACCGGAATAACCTAGTGGTTTTATAGGAGGGGATATGGGCAGGCAGAAGTTCAACATGGGAGAGAGGGTAATTGGAAATGACAAAAAGGCCTTATTTAGGGGTCGTAGAGGTGTAGTTGTTGGATACGGCCCACACAAGGCCGAATACTTCGTTCGTTTTGATGATGGGAGATACGAGCATGTTGGCTCTTGGTTCCTAGACCGGGAGAAGTCCGCAGGCTAGGGTGGGGGCTCTCTGGTATTGGGGGTGTCCCCTAGGTTTATTTTTTAAATTTCCCCCTCTCTTGGAGGATCAAGGGGAAGGGGATAGGGGTTACTAAATAAAAGCATGAGAAACCAGTAGGGGTTTGAGCTATGAAAAGCGCCATCGCTGAGCTCGAAGCAAAAGGAAAAGCCGCAAAAGCGGCCTCTCGTAGGCTGGCTCACCTGCCTACAGAGGTCAAGAACAAGGCTCTTATTAATATCGCCGAGGGCCTCATATCCAGGGAGAAGGAGATCCTTGAGGCCAATGGCCTTGACCTTGAGGAGGCAAAGGCATCGGGCATGTCCCCTGCTATGCAGGATAGGCTTTTATTAAACCAGAGCCGAATCCGATCGATGGCTCAGGATGTCAGAACCGTTGCCTCCCTCCCCGACCCCGTTGGAGAGACCTTTGATATGAAAATCCTGCCTAATGGCTTACAGATAGGAAAGAGAAGGGTCCCTCTGGGGGTTATCGGGGCGATCTATGAGAGCCGACCAAATGTTACTGTAGACATCTCATCCCTCTGCATAAAGTCGGGGAATGCAGTTATCCTCAGAGGGGGAAAGGAAGCGCTTCGCTCCAATACAGCCCTGGTAAAGGTGATAAAGAGTGCCCTTGAGGAGGCTAGTGTGCCCGAGGGGGCAGTCCAGTTCGTCGATTCTCCCGAGCGCGCCCTTGTCGACCACATGCTCAAGATGAGGGATACCATAGATTTGCTTATCCCTCGTGGTGGGGAGGGTCTTATAAGGATGGTGGCTGAAAATGCCACCATGCCGGTGGTCACCGGGGGGATTGGGGTCTGCCATACCTATGTTGACCAGACTGCTGACCTTTCAAAGGCGGTTGCCATCGCTTATAATGCCAAGGTGCAGCGCCCAACGGTCTGTAATGCCTTGGATTGCCTTCTGGTTCATAGCGAAATTGCCGAGCGGTTTTTGCCTCTCATTGCTCAGGAGTGGGCAAGGGCGGGCGTTGAGATGCACTGTGATGAGAGGGCTCTAAAGATACTGAAGCCCATCCCATCGTTGAAGCTCGTCCCTGCCCAGGATGCGGACTGGGGGAAGGAGTTCCTGGCTCTAATCGCTGCGGTAAAGGTTGTGGGTTCGCTTGAAGAGGCGATAGGGCACATAGAGCGCTATGGCTCGGGTCACTCGGAGGCTATTGTAACCGAGGACTATTCGGCGGCGATGCGCTTTCTGGATGAGGTCGATGCCGCCTGCGTCTATGTAAATGCAAGCACCAGGTTCACCGATGGCGGTCAGTTTGGGCTGGGGGCTGAGGTGGGGATCAGCACCCAGAAGTTTCATGCCAGAGGTCCGATGGGGTTAAGGGAGCTTACCAGCTATAAATGGATTATAATGGGGAGGGGGCAAGTCCGCCCCTAAAGCTAAGGAGGAGACCATGACCGATTATCGTTTTGAAAGGGAGTGTCGCACAGCCTATTCTGAAGCCTATCTTATCGTCGATGGGGAGGAGCCGGTGGGGAGGGTGGACCTCCATTTCACCCCGAGCGTTGTCTATGCTACCCTATGCGTCGGGGAAAGCATGACCCAGGAGGAGATAAGAGGGCTCATCGATCAGATCGACGATGAGCTGGTGATGTCGGCGGATGTGAACCGCGATGACTTTATCGTCTCTGTATACCAGGGAAGAGACGCCGGTGTCTTTAGCGACGAGGACTTTGGGGAGGTAGAGGGGGAGAGTCTCGACTAGGTCTCTGCCCTCTTTCGTTTGAGCACTGCTCTTACTGCCCTCTCAATGCCTGCTTGAGTTAGACCATGGCACTCAAGGAGCTCGCTTGGCTTTCCCGAGGAGGTATACATGTCTTTCAGGGCAAGAAGGGATATGGGAACCGGCTCATTTTTGGCAACCACCCTCGATACCGCACTCCCCAGCCCCCCATGCTCCAGGTGCTCCTCACAGGTTACAATGGCGCCTGTCTCTCGGGCTGCATTGAGGATAGCCTCCTCGTCGATGGGCTTGATAGTGGGTATACTTATTACGCGGCAGCTTATGCCCTCCTCCTCAAGCCTTTTGGCAGCATCAAGGGCTATTGAGACCATGATGCCGGTGGCGATGATGGAGGCATCACCGCCCGGCTTTAGGGTCACCGCCTTGCCGATAACGAAGCGGTATTGGTCGCTATAGACAACGGGGGTTTTGGGGCGGCTGAGCCTGATATAGAACGGTCCAAGGTTAGTCGCCGCTGCCCTTACCGCCTGGGATGTCTCTATGGCATCGGCGGGGACGATGACAGTGAACCCGGGCAGGGAGCACATAAGGGATAGGTCTTCGATAGCGTGATGGGAGAAGCCGTCCTCCCCCACTGTTACCCCACCGTGGGTTGCCACAATCTTAACATTAAGATGGGGCTGTGCGATGCTCATGCGAAGTTGGTCGAAGCAGCGACCACTGGCGAAAACGGCGAAGGTGCTGGCAAACACTATCTTTCCTGAGGCGGCAAGCCCGGCGGCAATGCCCATCATGTTCTGCTCGGCAATGCCGCAGTCAAAGAACCGCTCCGGAAACTCCTGGGCAAAGAAACGGGTCATTGTCGAGCGGGAGAGGTCGGCATCAAGAACCACGATGTTGCGATTTTCTTTCCCCAGTTCGACCAGGGTATTGCCGTAGGCTTCTCTGGTGGACATCTCCATGGGCATCTACTCAAGCTCCTTCAGTGCTCGCGCCGCCTCCTCCGGTGTGGGGGCCTTACCGTGAAAATCCGGATTATTCTCCATGAAGCTCACGCCCTTTCCCTTTACGGTGTGGGCGATGATTATGGTGGGTTGCCCTTTAATATGCTTTGCCCGTTCGAAGGCGTCAAGGATTTCGGTGAAGTTATGGCCATCGACCTCTATCACATGCCAGCCAAAGGCGCGCCACTTCTCCGGAAAGGGCTCGATGTTCATCACGTCGTGGGTCCAGCCATCTAGCTGCTGCCTGTTTCGGTCAACTATAGCCACCAGGTTATCAACCTTGAAGTGAGCGGCAGCCATTGCTGCCTCCCAGACCTGCCCCTCGTCGCACTCCCCATCGCCCAAAAGGACGTATACTCGATAATCCTTGGAATCGAGGCGCCCGGCCAGAGCGATGCCAATCGAGAAGGAGAGCCCCTGCCCCAAAGCCCCTGCTGACATCTCCACCCCCGGGGTGGCGGTTCTGTCGGTGTGCCCCTGAAGGCGACTGCCAAACTGCCTGAGTGTAGATAACTCCCCAACTGGGAAGTAGCCCGCCTCTGCTAGGGCAGCATAGAGGAGTGGCGCGGCGTGCCCTTTACTGAGAATAAACCGATCCCGCTCCGCCCAGGTCGGGTTTGCCGGATCATGGCGCATTACCTTGAAGAATAGCGCGGTCACAATCTCTGCAGAGGATAGCGACCCACCGGGGTGACCGCTCCCCGCTTTCGCCGTCATAGTGATGATGTGGCGGCGAAGTGCCTTCGCCATCTTCGCAAGTTCGGCCACGGATGCCGCCCGAGCTAGGGTGTCTTTTTGCCCCGTTGATGTGAAAGCCTCGGCCTCAGCTTGTGCCGAGGCTTGTGATCGGGCGAGCCTTTTTGCTGGCTTTGATTCTGGCATCTATTTAATCAACCTCTGTTGGTTATTATAGCAATTCCGCTTGTCCTATGTCTACGTTTCTTAATGTTTCCTGCAGCGGATGGCTCCCTGTCAAGGGGGCATTGACCTTTGCATAGCGGCTTGGTATAATAGGGAAGGTGATCATTGATTTTCACACCCATATTTTTTCGCCTCGGATAAAGGAAAACCGCGACTACTATCTAAAGCGTGACCCCTGCTTTGCGCTGCTCTATTCCAGCCCAGAAGCCCAGCTTGCTACTGCTGAGGAGCTCATCGCCAGCATGGTGGTGTCGGGGGTAGATGCTTCGGTGGCACTTAATATTGGCTGGGCAAATCACGAGCTCTGTGTGGAGACCAACGACTATATTATGAGATCGGTATCACGCTACCCCGACCGCATTATTGGCTTTGGCATTATCCAGCCACGAGCCGGGGAGAGGGCAATAGCTGAGATCAAGCGCTGTGCCCAGGAGGGGCTTAGGGGTATTGGTGAATTGAGACCCGATATACAGGGCTTTGACCTTGGCGATGAGAGGGTGATGAGGCCTATTGTGGAGGCGGCAAACGAGCACGGGCTTATTCTCCTCATCCATGCTTCCGAGCCGGTAGGGCATCAGTATCCGGGGAAGGGGACGGTCACCCCCGATATTGTCTACCGATTCATATCAAACTTTCCCTCCCTCCCGGTTGTCCTCGCTCATTGGGGAGGGGGGCTCCCTTTCTATGCCCTGATGCCAGAGGTGAAGGAGAAGATAGAAAATGTCCTTTTCGACACCGCCGCCTCCCCGTTTCTATATCGATCTGAGATCTTCAAGCACATCGCCGAGATCGTTGGCGGGCATAAGATCATCTTCGGGAGTGATTACCCCCTCATCGCCCAGGCGAGGCTCATCAAGGAGATCCGCTCCCTTGCCCTTCCCGATAAAGTCAAGGACATGATCTTAGGCGATAATGCCCAAGCAATCCTCAGGAGGGCTGGCTAGGACGGAGCGAC
>DAOTXZ010000084.1:0-8714 GCA_034435115.1 Dehalococcoidia bacterium
CACCGCAATGGGGAGGTCATAGGCAGGCCCCGTCTTTCTCAGGTCAGCCGGGGCAAGATTGACCGTGATCCGTTTCATGGGGAAGGTATAGCCGGAGTTTCTTATGGCGGCGCGGACGCGCTCCCTTGCCTCCTGGACCGCGGCATCGGGCAAGCCTACAATGTTAAAGGCAGGTAGCCCTGGCGAGATATCAACCTCAACCTCCACGATTGCCCCCTCCAGCCCCACTACAGCGCAACTTGCCACCCTCGCTAGCATTGAGGCCTCCGGCAGCAACCTGAAAAAAATGGGAAATACTGCTCACCTTTCAAGCTAGGCAATAGGAAATAATAACCACCTTGCATCATACCAAGAGACCCCCCACCCTGTCAATAATATGAGTGGTACAAAAGTAAGGGGCAGGACTCTAGGGGTTTGCCCTTCTTTTTTGATAAAATTTTAGGGATGTGCGAAACTTCCCGCAAAGCTAATTGTAGATAGTACCTCTGATTTTATCAAAATCATTTACCCCAAGCTACCTTCTCCACTTAAAGAATTATTGGTGCTATTGACAATTTGTGGGTGAAGGTTTATAATGTAGACAAGTGGCTGTGTTGCTACAAGCGGGGGACTTGACAAGTTGGGCAAACTGTGATAGAGTAAAAAGTGGGGCTGACCCAGGGGAGCTCCGTCCTGGCAAGACACTGAGCATCGGGTTCGAACCCCGACAGCCCCGTTTGGTCAGCCTTGATTATAGCTTACAACATAAATTGGTTCTTTGTCAAGCCTAGCTGGCGAAGACAAGGGAAAATCAAAGGAGGTGAATAGAGTGAACCAAACAAATGGCTTTGAGAGCAAACTTCGAGAGATGATAGAGAAGGCACTCAAGGAGCGTGCAGAAGGAGAACGCAAGCGTGCTGAAGGAGAGGCACAGATTAAGGCAGCAGAGACAAAATTGGTTGCCTATCAAACTACTCTTCGAGACTATAAATCCGCGAGAGGGGAAACCTTAGAGCCTGAGATGAGCCTTGATTATGCCAGATTCAACGGCAAGACAGTTCGACAATGCTGCCGGATGGTCTTAACTGACCTAGGTGGAAAGGGAAAAGTAAGCCAAATAGCTAAAACATTGCAAACAGCTCGGAAACTAACTGCTAATTATAAGACAGCATACGCTCAAGTTTGTGCGGCACTGGCACGAAAACCTGAATTTAGGAAAACTGGTCCTGGGGAGTATGAATTGGTAAAACAAGAATAACAAAATAAAAACGCCCCCGACCGTCTGGCCAGACCTCCGGGAGCGTAGCTAGGAGGAACCGCTATGAACCCCCTAACCATTCCTATTATAGCCACAAAGCAGGCAAAAAGTCAAGATGCCGCTTTGTGGGACGAAGTAAAAAGAATATTTGAAGGCTTCGAGAGAACTGCCTTCGCTAAAGAATTACAGGCAGTTTTCGAGAACCTTCATGACGAGGAACTATTAGAAGTCTTAGAGAAAACAAGATGGACAGGAAGACCAGGTTACCCGATAAGGGTAATTTGGCGAACGATAATTGCCAGCTATATGCTTGATATTCCAACGATTGAAGGCTTGAGAAGAAGGCTAGTAGACCCCTTTATAGCTGTCCTATGTGGTATCCATTCAGATGCAGAAATCCCTAGCAGGTTTGCTTATTATAGGTTCATTAAGAAGCTGATAGCCCACAAAGAGCTTATAGAGAAGTGCATGGCTAAAACAATAGAGACATTGAAAAAGCATCTACCTGGATTCATGGAAACAATCTGTGTTGATAGTACTGATATTGAAACATACGTTAACTGGCGTAGAAAACCCCTCTCAGATAAGGATGCTGGATGGGGCTGGAGACGCAACCAAGATGGTGAAGAGGAGAAATATCCGGGCTACAAGATGCATCTCGTTGGGGACGCCACATATGAAATCCCACTAATACCATTAGTAACTCCAGCCAATGCCAATGACTCTCCCATAATGATCCCCATGCTTGAAAAGAACAAAACTCTCGTCAAAGGCTTCTCCCCAAAATTTGTTATTGGTGATAAAGGCTATGACGCTACTGAGAACTATAGGGCAACTGTAGAAGACTTCAAAGCCGTTCCTATCATTGACTTGAATTTGAGAGCGCTAAAGGGTAAGCCGGATAGGTTTGAGAATATAGCTAACGAATATGGAACACCCTACTGTGCTTGGAGAATACCTATGGTCTTCTGGGGATATGATAAGAGGCAGAAAAGACTAAAATATCGCTGTCCGCAGGCTTGTGGTAAATCGGGGTGCACTTGGATAGATAAGTGCTCCAAATCATCTTATGGGCAGGTAGTGAAGCTAAGGCTAAAGGATGATTACCGTAGATTTATCCGATTTCCCCGGCATACCAAAAGATGGAAGAAGCTATATAATATGCGGACTGCAATAGAGCGGATATTCTCAAGGCTGAAGACGGACGGAGAGGGGAGGTTGGTCAATCATCGAATAAGAGGCTTGCACAAGATAACCCTGAATTGCCTATTGAGCGTTTGGGTAATGCAAGCAAAAGAGCTAGACGACTTGACAAAGAGAGATAAAGTGATATACTAATAGATAGATACATAAAATGGAGAAATGCCAATGCCTCAAAAGCTGAAACAAATGAGAGAAATTGTGCTTAAAGAACTGGAGCATATCCCTAACTGGCCAGAGCCTCAGGCAGAACTTAGAATGGTTTATTGGAGCCGTAGAATGCATAGCTTAGGCAGAAAAGTGGATAGACCGAAAACGGCTAAAGAAGTCTTAGAAGAAAGTATTGCCTCTTTGAGGGGGGAATACCCAAATGTTAGATTTGAATATGACGGGGAGTTTTTCGATAAAGCTGAGGAGTAAATATGCCTATCCCTAATTACACATGGATTCTTCCCAGACCTCGACGCTCTCGCTATAAGGGAGGCTTCCCTCTCCATTTTGAGAAAAAGTTGATTCAATTATTGAAACCTTCAGGTTTAATATTACACCCATTTGGGGGTGAAGCTGAATATGGGCTAAAGGTAGACATTAACCCAAGCCTAAAGCCAGATTTTATTGCGGATGCCCATCACCTTCCGTTCAAGGACAATGTATTTAGCCTAGTCGTTTGCGACCCACCATATGACGAAGCACACTCAAAGAAGCTTTATAATACAAAAGCAGTTAGCTACAGTCGTTACATTGCGGAAGCGGTAAGAGTTTGTAAACCCGGAGGATTTGTTGTTTCCTATCATTGGGCAATAACGCCTCGGCCAGACAAGACTAGCTATTACTGCCGTATTTTCATTGGGGGAAGAATTTGGCATCGCCCTAGAGTAGCTTGCGTTTTCCAGAAAGATACGTTTGAAATGGAAGAAGCTAAAAATAAAGAAAAAGAACAAAAAGAATCAGTTAAGCCTAAATCAATCCAGCCCCCACTGTTTTAATTTTATCTATTATCTCGTCATGCAATAATTGTCCCACCTCATCAAAAACCTCTAATAAATTATCGTATATTGACCAACCGGCTAAGCTATCCCAGAACTCTTCACCTATTTGCATTTCCTCGCCTGGCACCAGTAGACCCTTTAGTGTAAAACGCTGATATGGCTCTGGGTAATATGGGTTGTAGGGCAATGCAATTAGTGCATTTACAGGGGCATTTCTGCGGGCAATCCATTCTAATAGTTGACGCTTATACTCTTTGAAGTCCCCAATATTAGGCTTAACAGTTTTTATATCTATGTAGAATTCATGTCCGCCTTCCCTGTAAAAGACGTCTACAATGGCCGCTTTAGGTCTGTGTTGTGTGCCTTGGCTCCGTGCATTGAGAACACGGTTAACTTGTTCAGCCTTGCTTATGAGGGAACCATTACTCAAATCGCTGACTATCTGTGCAATTTCAGCACGTTGTCCCTCAGATATTTGGCCGCCAAGCTTATATTTAAGTTGAACATCAGTCTCCGGTATACCCCTTTTAATAAGCAGGACCCGTGCTGCTTGCTCATATACTGACATACCTAAACTTGTAGCCACAGACTGTATAAACGAATAAGCCGCTAATAGGTCGCTGTCCCGAATTAGCCGGGAAAGAAAGGGAATATAAGCGGTTTCTCTAGCATACCCTTCAATCTTGGCTCGAATTACCTTTGTAAGTAAAGTCCGAACTGCGTCGAGTTGTTGTTTTCGAATAGCTTGGCCTGCCATACTAAAGACATAATATCATAGAGAGACCTAAGCTACAACGTCCTTGAATTGGGGTGAAAATTGTGCGAGAATAAAAGTGCCTATCTGAGTTTAGCTAGGAAACAGTTTCGCACATCTCTAAAAATTTCTAAAAGGCTTGACAAATTCCTACTAGAGTTGTATAATTAAGTATAATTTTGCCCAAGCAAATTCAAATAATTCCTGCCGTTCCCTAGAGAGGAGTTAGATTAAGGGGGTGTTCTCATGGCCAGGGTGACAAGGTTATGGGGGAGAGAGTTTAGCATTGTAAAAGAGGGGCTGAGCCAGGAGGAGGTGATGGATTTTGTCAACGAACTCTTGAGCAAGCAAAAGCCCTCCGAGGAATTTGCTCATATCACCTCCCTCAGGAAGCTCGCTGAGCAAACGGTGATCGAGGCTGACAAACTGGCTCTATCTATCAGGAGGGAGGCAGAGGAACAAGCAACTAGAATCATAGCTGAGGCAAAATCCATCATGAGAGATGCTGAAGAACAGGCAGCCAGGACCACAGTCGAGGCAGAGCAGAAGGCTCGCGCCATTGTGGAAGAGGCAATGACGGTGAGCACGGCGGTGGCAGCGGAGACCGAGAGCATCCTTCGCTCGGCGAGCGAAAGGGCGGCGGCGCTTGAGCAAGCCGCCAGGGAGGAGACTCAGCAGTTGCTCCTGAGGAGCAAGCAAATTGTGGAGCAGGAGATCGAGGAGACCTTCAAGAAGGCTTATCAAAAATTATTCGCCGATCTGGAGGCTATGGCGAGGGAGGCTAGAGCCCTGGAGTCGGGATTGAGGGGCAGGGCATTAAATATCAGCGCCAGGGCTTCAGAGCGGGCTGAGGAGCAGGAGGCTACGGCGAAAAAGGAACCCCCGCCCCAGAAAGAGGAGGGGGCGGCGGTTTCCGCTCCCCGGCAGGACAGGGCTATAGCTATTCAATTTGATGAGGTCACTTTCTTCCCCGGTCCGGCTTCACAACCAGCTAATAAAGAGGGGCTTATCAGCGTAGCAAAAGCTGAATCCCCGCCTCAAGAAGCCGACCTGGCTCTTGCTCAGGCTATCCCGCAGGAAGCAACGGCGACTCTTGAAGTTGAGGAGGGTGAGGTTTTCCCCAGCCCGGAGGAAGCTATAGCCACCGCGCCGAAGGAGGGGGATGCCGACCTCTACCAGGGAAAAGTAGACCTGATAATCGCACCACCGGCGGACCTGGCTCGGCTCACAGAGCTGCGGCGAACCCTGGAGAAATTCCCTCAGCTCACCATCGTGGAGACGGCAAACCGGGGGGCTGAAGGCGCCAGCATCACCATATCTGTGGGGTGCGCCATCCCCCTGGTCAATTTCCTGAAGGATATGCCCATGGTAAAGGCGGCAATCGGGGGGATGAAAGACCAATATGCGGGGCAGCGGCGGATCCTGGTAGTCTTGAAGAAGGAGCCTTTTTGAGAGCAAGAGTAGATTTGGGGGGGCAGCCCCGAAGGGGCTGCCCCCCCAAAATACCGCCGCAATTAGAACCACACCCGCTTATCTGAGAAGAGCCTTCGCCTGTCAAAGGGAGCCTCTGGAAAGCGCCCCGGGCTAAGAAATAAAAGACGGCTCCAAAGAGCCGCTTTTTATTTGCTCCCGGGCGCCCCAAGGGGCTTACGCCTTCTCTACGCCACCGCTAGACCGCTCAAGATCACGGATAGCCATATGCGGAGTTATAAGTATGTATCACCTCATCATCCTCGACTTTAGAGTCCCCATCGTCAACCCAGTACCCTACCAGACCAGTTGAGTCGATTGCCCAGGTATAGTGACCGCCACTGGCATTCGTGGGGTTGCCATCATAGGCTAGGTCCTGTGACTGGGGTATCTCAGTTAGATAGCGCGGCACGAGGGCATCACCAGTGATAGGGCCTGCCCTGTTATAGTCTATCCTACCGGGTATATTTCCGGCAACCAGAGGTCCTCCGCCGTCCGGGTCGGCCGTCGGCCATGCACTACTGCCGCCTCCATTGTCATACCAGTAGCTTGAGACCGCCGTCTGGATCGAGTCCTTGTCCCCCTCAAATGCCTGGGCGGCACCCCTGCCGAAGGCGCCCATGATGCTGGGGATCACTATCGCCGCCAGCACCGCCAGGATGGCAATCACAATGAGTAGCTCGATCAGGGTAAAGCCCCTCTCCCCTCTCATTGGCATCCTCATCTTCTCACCTCCTTTCTTTTATACTTCATTATACTTTACTATACAGAGTTTTTCGGGGATGTCAACTCCCTTTACTTTACATTACCTACAAATCCAGGTCAAGACCCCAATTGGTCATTCCCTCCCATTACCTTAGTACTTATTTGGGTCTATATCCACCCAGACCACCCCACTGGAGTCGATCCTCCACACCCCCTCATTGTGGTGGCGGGGCAGATTCCGTATATAATCGGGGTAAAAGCTCACCACTTCACCCCTCTTCGGGTCAAAGTAGCTCGCATACCAGTCTATCCTATAGCTCTGCCCCTCGGGCGGGAGCCCTCCGCTCTCGGTGGGATAAAGCGGGTGGCCAAAACAGGGATTGGTGTCATAGCTATAAACCCCAACCTGTTCCTGAACGCTTCTTATATCGGCAGCCAGAGCCACCGGTCCCACATGCCGGGTAGCCCTCATCACCCCCCAGCCAACGAGCCCCGCCAGGATGACGATGATAGCAAGCACCCCCAGCATCTCAATCAGGGTGAAGCCGCCCTGGTTCCTCCCCTTTTTGATCACCATATGTCCTATCATCTATTCACCACCCCTTCAACCTGCCAGCTAGGCATATCACATCGGCCAAAGCCTGTCAAGCCTCTTTGACCTTTTTGACCCGGATGCCTGGGACAGGCCGATGACTCTGCCAGGAACACCCCGGGTTGCCTCACTATTGAAACGGCGTTTACCTGATACACCACGCCCAGCTCAGAAAAGCCCGAGATACCAGTTGACAATCCCCTCCCCCCAGATGAGGGTGACCATTATAGCAGAGGCAAGGAAGGGACCAAACGGGATGGGGTCTCTCCTCTTCCTCAAGCCGAATATGAGAAGGAAGGCAGCCACCAGCCCGCCCCCTATTGCAGAGATGATGACGAAGAGGAGCGCCTGGGGGAAGCCCGTTGCCAGCCCGCCAAATGCCGCCAGCTTCACATCCCCCCCTCCCATGCCGCCGGGATAGACCAGGAACGGCACAAGCATGAAGAGCATGGCGGCCACACCCCCCAGAAGCGAGCTTGCCACCCCAATCTTAGGCCAGAAGGAGCTAATCCCCGGCCAGAAGAAGGAGAAAACGACTGCCAGCGCCATCGCGGGGTAAATAACCCTGTCCAGGATGAGCCCGTGCTCAAGGTCGATGACGAAGATTACGATGAGGAGGCAGGCATAGACCAGCGCCATGAAGAGCTGGAGGCTAAGACCATACCACCAGAAGAGGAAGGCGAAGAGAAGACCGGCGGTGAGCTCCACAAGGGGGAGTCTTGGGGGGAGGGGGGTGCTACAATAGCGGCACCGCCCTCCCAGCCATAGGTAGCTCAGTAAGGGCACAAGATCAATAGCAGCAAGGGGGTGACCACACTCATCGCAGCGGGAGAGGGGACTTAGGATCGACTGCCCCCTGGGCAATCGGTCGCTGCACAGGTTCAGGAAGCTCCCAACCGCAAGACCGATGAGAGCGAATAAAGCGATCATAGCGCCCTGAGAACAAGCCCTATGTTAACCATGTACTCGGCAAGGGGGAGTTCAGGGGGGCAGGGGAGAGGGGGCATGAGACTGCCCACAGGGCGCCCTGTGAGGCTAGCCACTGTGCTGGCAAGGTGCGGGCTCTCCGCCGCTTCACCGGTAAGATAGATGGGAAGGTCTGAAGGCAGAGGATTGGCTCTATTGGTGTCATTGTAGAAGGCGATGCTCCTGGTTAGCTCCTCTATGAGGTTTATAGTCGCCCTTTCGGAGTCCAGCATTTCGCCTCCGAGGAAGACGCAGCGCATGAGGGTGGGGACATCATCGACAATGATGACTATCTCTACAGAGTTGCCATCCCCATTGGCAATGATGGCATCCCTTCGATTGACCGCCCTAGCCAGTGCCAGCGGCTTCAAGTCGACAAGCCACGGTCTTCTCCCGGAAGCCCGAACCGCCTCAACAAGGGAAACGACAGGCTCCTTTGGGACGGCTAGCACATAAACCCGCTGCCGAGCCTCCCCCCCGGGCAACGGCTGCCAGAACACCTGGCTGGTTTCAGGGGAAATCCCCATCACCCGCCTCGCCTCCCGGGTGACCACCTCTCCCAGATCTCCCTTGCTAACCTTGGGCAGGGTTAGCACCCGTGACACTGACCCAAGCCCAGTAAGGGCACATACCACACGCCCACGACCTATTCTCTTTTCCTCCAGCACCCCCTTGATAACCTGACCCAACCCATCCGGCTCAGCCACGAAACCACTCCTCACAAATCGAGGATTAAACGGCACACTCACCCAGCTCTCCACCCGCCCACCCGAGAAACTGAGCACCCTCAGGCTTATGCCC
>DAOTXZ010000085.1:0-26831 GCA_034435115.1 Dehalococcoidia bacterium
CCTGAGCTGTATCCTCCTAAGTAGTATTAGTGTAGAGTAGATTGTATTTCCCCGTCAATTCCCCGGCTTCGGGGGCCTGATGCCACTTAGCCGCAATAGCTCTAGAGTGGCGGGAGTGCCCCGGAGTGTAAATCGTCATAGTTCCCCATCGGTAACCCAGTGGGAGCGAGAACAATATATCTTTTTGTTCAGGCACACAAGGATCGCCATGCAAAAGTCGCTGTGAAAGAGGTTGCCATTCTTTTCCTCGGTTGGTATCCTCTATTTGAGGGGCCCTCAAATTATTGACAAGGCTTTGGAAGAGGACTAGCATGTAAGAGGTGTTAATTCTAGAAGGTAAGTGCTGGGTGTGGGGGTTTTTTATTATGGCGAGGCGTTTTCTGAATCTAAATCTTTTCAAATTGGGCAGGGCTAAAAAGCCGGGGGCTAATCCGAGGGATGTTATCTTGGAAAAGAAGCCAAAGGCAAGCACCCTTCGGGAGCTAAAGGAATCGGGTTACAGGGTGCTCCCGGTAAGGGAGGAGATGAGGAAGAACCTGATTGAAAAGATAAAGAGCGGCGAGGAACTCTTCCCGGGGATTGTCGGGTTTGAGGACTCGGTCATCCCCCAGGTGGAGAACGCCATCCTTTCAGGGCAGGATATGATCTTCCTCGGGGAGAGGGGGCAGGCGAAATCAAGGATGATCAGGGCTCTTGTTAGCTTCCTCGATGGGGAGGTTCCGGCTATCGCCGGCTGTGAGATCAATGATAGTCCCTATAGTCCCATCTGTAAAAGCTGTCGCGAGAAGATCGAAAGGTTTGGCGATCAGGTTGAGATAGCCTGGATACCACGGGAGTCGAGGTATGGGGAGAAGCTGGCCACCCCCGACACCACCATCGCCGACCTCATCGGCGAGGTTGACCCGGTAAGGGTGGCTGAGGGAAGATACCTCGCCGACGAGCTCACCATCCATTATGGGCTGATTCCGCGCACCAATAGGGGCATCTTCTGCATCAATGAGCTCCCCGATCTAGCAGAGAGGATTCAGGTGGGGCTATTTAATATCCTGGAGGAGAGGGATGTCCAGATAAGGGGCTATAAGATCAGGATGCCTCTGGATGTTTACATTGTCGCCAGCGCCAACCCCGAGGACTACACTAACCGCGGCCGGATCATCACCCCCTTGAGGGATAGGTTTGGCTCGGTGGTGAGGACTCATTACCCCCGGACCCTGGAGCACGAGATCGAGATCATGGAGATGGAGAAGACCACCTTTGGCGATGGCACATACCAGATCATCATCCCTCAGTATATGAAGGAGATTATCGCCGAGGTAACCAGCCAGGCGAGACGCAGCCCGGAGATAAACCAGCGCTCCGGTGTGAGCGTTCGCATCTCCATCGCCAACTATGAGACCCTGCTGAGCAGTGCGGTGAGGCGGGCTATCAGAGTGGGTGAGGAACCTGTGGCTCCTAGGATAAGCGACCTGCCCTTCCTTGTTGCCTCGACCAGGGGCAAGATCGAGCTTGAGAGCGGTGAGGAGGAGAAGGAGGGGCAGCTTATCGACAGGCTCATCCGCAGCGCCGTCCTAGCTACCTTCAATCGATATTTCGGTGTTCACGTCTTCGATGACTTCGTGGCAAGGTTCAAGACCGGCCTTCGCATTGAGGTGTCCAGCGAGATGGCTTCTAGGGAATATGTGAAAATAGTTCAGCAGGTGGGGGGGCTTGATGACAAGATGGAGAGGCTTGAGGCCGGCGATAACCCGGCTGCCATCGCCTCCGCCCTGGAGTTCATTCTGGAGGGGCTTCACCTGAATAGAAGACTGAACAAGGACAAGCTTGAGGGCAGAGCCCTCTATCGAGGCTAGTATGTTTAGATACAGGTACTCTGAGTGGGACGGGACGCAGGAGATATTTGAGCCCAGCGCTGAAGAGGTCATCGATGCCATCTCTGACAGCCTCACCTTTCATGGCGATGTGTTGCGCGCTTTGCAAAGGCTTTTCCAGCTCGGTCTTGAGGGGCAGTCGGGGGAAAGGCTTAAGGGGATTCAGGAGTTCCTCGAGAAGCTGCGCGAGCTAAGGCGCCAGATGCTTGAGAGATACGACATAGGCTCGGTGCTCGATGATTTCCGCAATAGATTGGACAGGATAATAAAGACGGAGCGGGAGGGCATCAAGAGGCGACTTGAGGAGGCAAAAGCAAGCCCTGAGATGTCCAAAGTATTTGAGAGGGTGGCCTCCAAGAACCTCTCCTTCCTGGATAGCCTGCCCCAGGACATCGCAGGGGCGTTAAAGGAGCTTGCCAGCTATGAGTTCATCGATGCTGAGGCCAGGCGTCAATATGAAGAGCTCCTGGATATGCTGCGGAGCAAGATCACCGATGCCTATTTCAAGGATATTCACCACGGGCTTGAGGCATTAAGCCAGGAGAATATAAGCCGCCTCAAGGATATGCTGCGAAGCCTCAACCGGATGCTCAGGGAGAGGATTCTGGGGCTCCAGCCCGATTTCCGGAAATTCATGGAGCAGTTCGGCGATCACTTCGGTCCTGACCAGCCCTCAAGCCTGGAAGAGCTTATTCGGATGTTGCAGAGGCGGATGGCTCAGGTGCAGTCGCTTCTGGATAGCATGTCGGCGGAGCAGAGAAATGCCCTCGAGGAACTGATTGAATCCATGCTCCGGGACGAAGGTCTTAGGGATGAGCTGGCGGAGCTGGCGGCTAACCTGGAGCACCTCTCCCCGATGAGAGAGCTGAAGGCCCAATACCTCTTTCAGGGGGAGGAGCCCCTCTCCCTTGCGGAGGCGCTGAGGCTGATGGAGGAGCTTCAGGGGATGGACGAGCTCGCAAGGCAGCTTGAGGGAAGCCGATTCGCCTCTGACCTGAATAAAATAGACCAAGCCAAATTGCGCCGTTACCTCGGTGAGGAAGCCTATCGTACCCTTGAGCAGCTAAGGCGGCTTACCGATGTGCTTGAGGAGGCGGGGTATATCTGGAGGAAAAGCGGGCGCTGGGAGCTAACCCCGAGAGCCATGAGAAGGATCGGCCAGAAGGCTCTGAGGGACATCTTTGGCTATCTGAAGAAGGGCGTCTTCGGCAGGCACGAAATAGCGACCAGGGGTATGGGTGGGGATAGGGCCGACGATACCAAGCAGTATGAGTTCGGCGACCCCTTCCATATTCACATTGAAAGGACATTGATGAACGCACTTGAGAGGGAGGGCCCGGGCACTCCCCTCAGGATCAAACCAGATGACTTCGAGGTGTATCAAACGGAGTATCTAACCCAGTGCGCCACGGTGCTGATGATCGATATGAGCTGGTCCATGCCGATGAGGGGCAACTTCTTCGCCGCCAAGAAGGTTGCCCTCGCCCTTGATGCACTGATCCGCTCCCAGTTCCCTCGTGATAATCTTTACATTGTTGGCTTCTCTGACTATGCTCGGGAGATCAAGAAGGAGCAGCTTCCCTATATCAACTGGAACGAATATGTCTATGGCACAAACATGCACCATGGTTTTATCCTTTCCCGCCAGCTTCTTGCCAAACACAACGCGGGGACAAGGCAGATCATAATGGTGACCGATGGCGAGCCCACCGCCCACCTGGAGAGGGGCATCGCCTATTTCGATTACCCCCCTGACCCGCGCACCCTTGAGCTCACCCTCCTTGAGGCGAAGCGTTGTGCCAAGGAGGGAATCGTGATCAATATCTTCATGCTGGACAGGAATCCCTATCTCATGCAATTTGTCGACCTCTTGACCAAGACCAATCGAGGGCGGGCTTTCTATACCGACAGGGAAAACCTGGGGCGATATATACTTGTTGACTACCTTGCCAACAAGAGGAAGAGGGTCATTGGCTAGTTGTCTCGCCCACCGGGCAATACAACAGACACCTGCCACAGGGGGCCGAGAGACAATACTGCCTGTCGATCTCGCTATACTGGAATACCTTTCCCCCAATATCAAACTTAACCGCCTTATTCTGGCTGAGGACTAGAGTGGGGCAGACCCTCACGCATATTCTTCCGCAGGTGGCGGGATCACATAGCTGAGCTCCTTCATACATCGGATCTGGCTCGAGCTCAGCCGTGGTGATGACCGATACCAAACGCACCCGCGGCCCATTATTGGGGATTAGAAGGAGATTATTCCAGCCGAATTCCCCGAGGCCGGCTGCCACCGCTGCATGCCTATGGGAGAAAATTCCGACCCTTTCCCTAACATCGTAGGGAGGGCTAGCTGGTATTGGAACCGTTATATAGCCCTCTGCCTCCAACACTTTAGCCACTTCCCAGGCGGCGAGATTCAGCTTATCGTTTAGTAGATTGTACCCATAGCTTTGGTAGACATATACCCCATATTTTGCCGGTGCTCTGGGCTCCTCATTGGCTCTCTTTTGAACATAGAGGACCCCCTGCCCTATCCGAATCCCTATAACGACGACTGACCTCGCCCCGGAGAGTATGTCAGCCGGCCTCCAACCATCTGGGGCATTCCTCAACCTTTCCACAGGTGCAACCCCGGCATAGTCCATTTCTATTTGCCGGGCAAGCTCTTTGACCCTGAGCGTGAGATTATTCCCGTTCATTTGAATTTGATTATATTCAAAAAGCCTCGCCTATGGCAAGCATTCTTCCGGGGAGGTATGCTATTATAGGCGAAAGGGGCGCTTCTCAAACTATGTTAGAGCCTGACCGTGTTTCAAGAACGGGTGCTCCGGCGAAGGGTAGATGTCGTCTTGCTGAGCAGGGCTTTAAACCCAGCAACTGCTCCACCTGGTATCTGGGGAGGAGGGTTGCTGCCTGCAAGGTGACCTTGGGGTGGGAGGGCGATACTCCTTACCGACTTATCAAGTCGGCCCACCTCTCTCGCCCGGAGCACTACTTCTCCATCTATCAATCGGGGTGCAACTGGAGCTGTAAGAAATGCCATTCCTGGGAATTCACCCAGTATGCGGATGGTGATTGGGTGTCACCCGCGGACATAGCCAGGATGGCCAAGGAGTATGCCCAGGTCGTCACCTATACCGAGCCAAGGGAGAGGGTGACCTCTTTCCATGCCCTTGACCTCTGCCGGTGTTGCGGCACCTGCGTTCAGCTTGGTTATGCTTTAGTGGATGAGGGAGGCAATCCGGTCTATAGGCCGTATCTTTTCAAAACGGGGAGGCGGTCGGAGCTATGCCCAAGAAGGCTTGAGCCGGAGCAGATACTACTTTCCCCTCAGGGATTTGGGCCGGCGAGAAACATTATCGCCTTCACCGGCGGCGATCTGGCTTGCCAGCCCGAATTCTATGCGAGGTCTGCCGATGAGATAAAGAAGCTTGGGGAGGGGCTCTGGGTTTTATTTGAGACCAACGGCTATGGTTTGACGCCCCAGAATCTAGACCTCTTTAGAAGCGCCGGGATAGACGCCTTCTGGCTTGATATAAAGGCCTACGATGGAGAGGTTCATCGTAGCCTCACCGGCGCCGCTAACGACCGGATATTAAGGCTGCCGGAGGAGATATTGAGGCGAGATTTCGTCCTTGAGGTCTTGTCGCTTTATATTCCGGGATGGGTCGAGACCGATCAAATAGAGAAGATCGCATCCCTTCTTGCCGGGATTGATAGAGAAATCCCATTCACTATTCTTGCTTTCTTCCCCCAATACCAGATGAAGAGTGTTCCTTCGCTGACCGTTGAGCAGATGGTTTCTGCCTATCAGGCGGCTAAAGCTTCGGGGCTTGTGAATGTTCGCCTGGGGAATGTTGGCGTCTTTGTTAAGAGTGAAGGGGACTACCGATATCTGGCAGGAGCTGCCCCTGGCGCTTTCTAACTCTAGGAGACCGAGCTATGCCATTTGTTGCCGAGTGGAAGCCTGAGCGGTGTCTCGAGTGCCGTGCCTGCGAGGTGCTGGTTGCCTATCCAGGAAGGAGTGACGGCTGCATCGGCTGTGGTGCCTGCTGGAGCTGCGCCCAGGAAATCGATGGGAGATGGTGAGGCCGTCTTGCGTAACCGCGGTGGGGGAGGGAATGAGAATCGGGCAGAGCCTCCCAAGGACTACACGCCGAGAAGGATTGTCAGTGGATTTATGGGGCACACCGTTGGTGGGGTGGGAACGCCTTGGCATCTCGAGGGCGTCTATTATATCGAGGTAGCCTGCTTTGCTAGCGGGTGTAATTTCATAGGGTGGATAGGATGGAATCTCTGGAGGTGAGTGCAGCCTAAATAGAGCATGGCTTATTCATTATTATAGGGACAAGGTCTTCGTTGGTATCGGGATTCCTTACAACAAGGGGTTGATCCCGATAGAGGAGATGGTGAGTATGGGATTGAAAATATGTGAGATCGACCCTTCACTTTGTCGGACGGCGTACGGGCATATTGGACTGTGAAGCTAAAATGATTTATACCATTTTTGAGACGCGTCCTGGCTGGATGGGGGTTCTGTGCTCCGGGGCGGGGCTACGCCGCATCACCCTGCCCAAACCATCGCGGGACGAAGCCCTCCTCCTTCTGGGGGCTTGTCCTGGTGAGGAGGTCGATAGCTCAAGCTTTGGAGACCTCCCCGACCGCCTGAGGCGATTCTTAAGTGGCGAGGCTGTAATCTTCCCCGATAAGCTCGATCTGACCGGTGCCTCCCTTTTCAGGATTGCCGTTTTGGGGGCAGTTCGCTCCATCCCCTACGGGGAGACCCGAAGCTATGCCTGGGTGGCAGAGAGGATAGGAAGGCCAAAGGCGGCAAGGGCGGTGGGAGGGGCGCTGGCGAAAAATCCACTCCCTATTGTGGTGCCCTGCCACCGGGTGGTGGGGAGTGACGGCAGCTTATGTGGTTTTGGGGGCGGGTTGGAGATGAAAAGGGCGCTCCTCGATATGGAAGCTCGCGCTTGGCAGGCTTGAGGGAAAATTGTTTATGCCCTTCTTCTCATCACCAATATCGCTACAGCGGCTGAAGCGGCTGCCGCCAAAATCACCGCCCCTCCGATAGTGATATAGAGCTGGGTGTAGTCGGTGCGCCAGTTGGCGGTGACCGATTTTGGCTCGTCCATGATGATGGTTGCAGTTGGCGTGGTTGCAGTTGAGTCCCCGCTCCAGCCAGTGAAGACCTGCCGAATTATCCTCCCTTGAGATGGGGTCACCGAGATGGTGGCTTGAGAACCCTCATCATACCAGCCAGCCCCCTGGGGATCACCGTAGTCTGAGATGACGGTTAGATAATACTCGCTTCGCCAGTTAGCAGTGACTGTTTTCGGCCCATCCATAAGGATGGTTGCAGTTGGCGTGGTTGCAGTTGAGTCCCCGCTCCAGGCGCTGAAAAAGCGCCTGATCCCTGGCTCAGTTACAGGGGAAGTAACGGAGATGGTAGCTATCGAGCTTTTATCATACCACCCCTCGCCCGAAGGATCACCATAATCAGATATGACGGCTAAATAATATTGCGTTATATAATTTGCCCTGTATTCCCCACCCTGTGAGATCTCTCTTGAAGGTGATGTATTGCCATCGCTCCACGAGCTAAATACATATTGTGTTCCCGGCCCATAAGCTACAGTTGTTAGTACCTCGCAGCTATGAACCGACCCCGGCGCCCAGACAAACGATGCCGGCAGGGCTACTGGCGAGTATATTGTGTCATCAACGGTTAAAGATGTGATTCGGGGGCTCATGTCAATAGTAACGCTCATAGCCAGTGCCAGTCTGCCCCTATAGCCATCATCAATTTGAGGGTGCTGCTCTGCACCATATATTACAAGAGCGCGCTCTGTAGTTTCAGGCTCTGCATACCAGAAGAGCTCCTCTGCCGAGATTTCAAAATTGCCATCCTCGTCAACACGCTTTAGGTTGTCCAAGCCCTCCAAAATATAGTAGGTGAAGATGCTATGTTTGTGTAAAGGGTCTTCATAAGCTTCTTCGTTCACATCACAAGCTGCGAGGATTACCCGCCCGCCAGCGGAGAGGTCGTCGATAAAGTCAGCGGAGTAGCAGGTATCCAGAATTATGACCATATTCTCTGATTCCAGCCGGTCTAGCCAGTTGGCGAGCTCATCGTCGCGGATGTCATTGGCATAAGAGGTAGGCAATGAATCGTAGGGGAGAATATATTCGTCCCAGCCATCAAACTCATCGTAGGGACTAACGTCATAGGAATAGTCGGCGTGGCCTGAGAAAAATAGTAGCACTGTGTCATCGGCATCTTCCCGGGGGTCTAACCAATCGAGAATGGCGTCTTCAATATCTGCTCTGGTGGCATGCCTATCTATTAGCAGCAAGATATGGTCTTCACCCCAGATAGGGAGCAATCGCTCATAGAGCTCCTGGGCATCGTCGTCGCTGTACCACAAATCAGATAGATACCTGTAGTTCGCGATACCGATGATAACAGCCCAGCAATCCGCATCGTCTGCTTGGGCATGCGCTATAGGCTGGGATTGCATTGGCACTGATAGCGCAAATAAAAACGGGAGCAAGACAAAGCTTGAAATCGCCAAACGGCACTTAGAAAACACCGTTGCTCCTTATGGATTTGGGCATAGTATCACAAGTGACCAAAGCTTGTCAGGTATTGCCACAGCTTTGCTAGCTCTCTCCCTCAAGTTACCTCCTCAACCGCCACCCCGCCCTCCCCCACAAGATTTATAAGCTGCTGGTGAAGCTCTGGGCGGTAGCCAGTAGTCATATTTGGAACCTCAAGATTTACCACGCCGTCGCTCTCAATGATGGCGAGGCTAACTGTGTCTTCACCCTGATATCGCTTGAGGAGATCAAACACCTCGCGGAGGCGGGCTACATCGGCTCCAGGGTCGCTTGTTTGAGCAATGGTGATGAGCAGTTTCCTTTTCTTTGAAGTCGGCTCTTCCTGCCCCCGGTCGGGGATGCTTGGGGGTTCGGGTTGATGCTGGCGCACCATCTCGCAGGCGAGCTCAACCCGGTCCCCTCTTAGCCTTACCTTCCCCTGAACAAGGAGGACTTTGCCTTCTGACCAGAGCTCCTTGGTCCGCTTATATATCTCAGGCCAAACGGTAACCTCGATACTGCCATCGAGGTCTTCAAGGGTAGCTGTGATAAAGGGGCGCTTGTCCTTGGTGGAAAGCTGTCGTATTGTGGTGACCACCCCGGCAATAGTCACACTTTGCCCCACCATTTCGCTGTCGATCTGTCCGCAGAGGGTGTTTGTCTGAGAGGCGAGTTGCCGGGCGACATGGGCGAAGGGGTGCCCCGAGAGGTAGACCCCGAGCAGTTCCTTCTCCCATGCCAGCTTCTCATCGATGGGGGTGTCGATGGCGGGCAGGTCAAGACCTGGCAGGGGCGTAGGTGAGCTCTCCCCCCAAAGGTCAAACATGGTGGCCTGTCCTGATTCTCTGAGCCGCTGTTCCCGCTGGGATAAAGAGAGGATGCGATCCAAATTGGCGAGCAGTGCTCCACGGCTTCCCAAGGGGTCCATTGCGCCAGCCTTGATCAGGCTCTCCACCGCTCGTCTATTCATACCCCTAAGGTCTACCCGACGGCAGAGGTCTTCGATGGATTTGAATTCCCCACCGCTATCTCTGGCGGCTAGAATGAGCTCGATGGCGGCTGTCCCTAAGTTCTTTATTGCTGCCAGCCCGAAGCGGATGGCGGCGCCCTCGATGGTGAACTGGGCGCGGCTTCGGTTAATGTCGGGGGGGAGGACTGGGATTGCCAGCCGATGGCATTCAGCCACGGCGGAGGCGATCTTATCTTGCTGACCCATGTGCATGGTGAGGAGGGCTGACATGAATTCGGCGGGGTAATTCGCCTTGAGGTAGGCAGTCTGATAGGCGATCATGGCGTAGCTTACACTGTGAGCCTTATTGAAGGCATATCCGGCAAAAGGCTCAATGAGATCGAAGACCTCTGCTGCCAGCTCCTTGGAGAAGCCCTTTTTCTTGGCTCCAGCAATAAAGTGCTGGCGCTCCCTCTTCATCACCTCGGGTATCTTCTTCCCCATAGCTTTGCGGAAAATATCCGCTTGCCCCAGTGTATAGCCGGCAAATGCCTGGACTATGAGCAGCACCTGGTCTTGATAGACGATGACCCCGTATGTTTCTTCTAGGATTTCAGATAGTGCGGGGTGGGGGAAGCGAACCGGCTCCAAGCCGTGTTTGGCACTTATAAAGGTGGGAAGATGCTGCATGGGACCGGGTCGATATAATGCCACCATAGCGGCGATGTCGCTAAATGAGGTCGGCTTTAGCTCTCGGATATAGCGACGCATACCGGCTCCCTCAAGCTGAAACACGCCGATGGTCTCCCCTGAGGAGAGGAGCTCAAATGTCTTTTTATCGTCGAGGGGGATATTCTGTAGCTCGATGTCGATGCCCCTTGTTTTGGCGATATTCTCCTTTGCCCTTGCCAGGATGGTGAGGTTAGCAAGCCCCAGCAGGTCCATCTTGAGGAGTCCTATCTGGGCGATGTTTTCCATGGTGAACTGGGTCATGGCGATGCCCTGCCTTGCGTCGCCGGCGGGTCGCTGGAGGGGAACGTATCTGGTGAGGGGCTCTTTGGATATGACCACCCCGGCGGCATGGGTTGAGGCATGGCGGGCAATTCCTTCCAGCTTCTTGGCCGAGTCAACCAGATGGCGCACTGTAGCATCCTGATAATAGATATTGCGCAGCTCCTGGCTCTCCTCCAGCGCCTGGTCGAGGCTTATGCCAATCCTGAAGGGGATAAGGCGTGCCACCCGGTCGACATCGGCATAGGGCAAACCGAGTGCCCTTCCCACATCCCTGAGCGATGCCCTAGCCCCCATGGTGCCGAAGGTGATGATCTGAGCAACATGGTCGGAGCCATATTTTTGGGAAACATAGCGGATGACCTCATCGCGCCGATCGTCTTGGAAGTCGAGGTCGATGTCGGGCATCTCCTGACGCTCTATATTGAGGAAGCGTTCAAATACGAGCTTGTGTGCCAAAGGCTCGATATCGGTGATCCCTAGGCAATAAAGGACAATGCTCGCCGCCGCACTTCCCCTGACCCCGCAGAGGATGCCCCGCTGACGGGCAAACAGGATGAGGTCCCAAACAGCGAGGAAGTAATCGGCGAACCTGGTCTTCCGGATGACCTCAAGCTCGTAGGAGAGACGCCGTTCCACCTCAGGGGTGATATTTGGATAGCGGCGCCTCACCCCCTCCCAGCATAGCTCTGCCAGATAATCGTCGGCCGTTTTTCCCGGCGGCGTCTCGACCTTGGGGAGGTGAAGACGGCCAAACTCAAGCTCCAGTTCGCACATCTCGGCAATACGCTGGGTGTTCTCCAGTGCTTGGGGGAGGTCGGGGAAGAGGGATGCCATCTCATCGGCGCTCTTGAGGTAGAAGAAATCACCCGCCATCTTCATCCGTTTCTCGTCATAAATGGTGGAGTTTGTCTGAATACAGAGGAGGAGGTCATGGGCAAAGGCATCCTCCTTATTAACATAGTGGGTATCATTGGTAGCTGCAATGGGGATATTGAGCTCCCTGCTTATCGAGAGGAGTCCTCGGTTAATCTCTAAAAGCTCGGGGATGGGGTGCCCTTGAATCTCGATATAGTAGTCGCCGAAGAGCTCCTTGTACCAAAGGGCGGATGCCTTCGCCTCCTCGATACGTCCCTCCCGAATAAGCCGTGGCACTTCTCCGTTGGCGCACGCAGAAAGGGCAATCAGGCCCCGGTGATGCTGGGTGAGAAGCTCCTTATCTACTCGTGGCTTGTAGTAGAAGCCCTCTAGGTGGGCTTTAGTAGTTAATTGGATCAGATTGCGATACCCATTCTCATCCTTAGCGAGCAGGATCAGGTGATAGGGATTTTTATCTGTTTTGTTATGACGACTGGAGGGGGTAACGTAGAGCTCACACCCGATGATCGGTTTTACTCCAGCCTTCTTAGCCTCTTGATAAAAATCGATCACGCCATACATAGCGCCGTGGTCGGTGATGGCAAGGCTTGTCATACCTAGCTCTTTGGCTCTAGACATAAGCCTGGGGATCTGGCACATGCCATCCAGGAGGCTGTACTCCGTGTGGACGTGGAGATGGGTGAACACAAAACCTCGCTAGGGTTTTCCATATTATACCATTTATTGCTGGGGGGTTGACAGCGTCAGAAAAATGGGGTAACATATACTATCAACAACTGAAGAATAAACGAAGGCGAAAAAGGCAAACCCATCGAAAGGTGGGGGCGCAAAGCCACAGGTCTAAAGCTCGTCTTGAGCTAGGATGGCTGGGTTGCCGCCGAGCTAGAAGGATTATAGATGCTCCCCGAGCAACCGGCTCGGGGAGCATCTTTTAGATGGGGGTAGGGATGGGTCGGATCAGGATCTTACTCGTTGATGACCACCCCATAGCGCGGGAGCAGCTACGGCGCATGCTTGAGGTGGGGGGGGATATTGAGATAGTCGGTGAGGCAGCAAGTGTCCGGGAGGCACTGGCTAAAGCAGATATGCTCTCCCCTGACATTGTCCTCATGAATATCAAGATGCCCAGGGTTCATGGCATTAATGGTGTGAGCCAACTGAAGGAACGCTATAGGGCGAAAGATGTCATTGTGCTGACATTTTATGGCCGGCAATATCTAGCACAGGCGATGGGGACTGACGGTGCAAGCTATATTCTTAAGGATATTGGGGGCGAGGAGCTTATTAACGCTATTCGAGCTACTCACCTTGGTCACTCGCCAGGTGCTTTTCAGGGCCGGCGGTCTCTCTCTAGCCAGCTTACCACTGCAGCTGAAAACGATAGGCGGGACTCCTGTCTATCTGAGCGCGAGCTTAAACTGCTCCGCCTGGTTGCTTCCGGGGCAACGAATAAGGAGATTGCAGCCTCTCTTTTCTTCAGCGAGGCCACGGTGAAGAGGGGGATGAGGGGTATATTCCAGAAGCTCAACGTTAAGGTGCGAGCTGAGGCAGTGTCGGAGGCCTATAGGAGAGGGCTTTTATAGCGGCTATTTCCTTCACTCTATTTTGGCGGTCGTTGACATTTCACCGCCATTCTGCTAACCTCTAATTTGACTCCAGAAAAGGCGACCTCAAATGAACTATCATGCTGCCCTGGACTACATCCTGAGCTTTACTGACTATGAGAGGACCCCGGGGCAGCTTTACTCGTCGGCAAACTTTGACCTGAGGCGGGTGGAGGAGTTCCTGGGGCGATTGGGAAACCCCCACCTTTTTGCCAAGACGGTCCATGTCGCAGGAACCAAGGGGAAGGGAAGCACCGCTGCCATGATTGCCTCCGCCTTAAGTGCAGCAGGCTATAAGACCGGGTTTTATACCTCCCCCCACCTACATACCTTCAGGGAGCGGATAAGTATCGACGGGGGGCTGATCGCTGAGGAGGAGCTAGCCTCTTTTGTGGTAAAGCTGCAACCTGAGATCGAGGTGGTGAATCGCCAGGGTGCCTACGGGCAACTCACCACTTTTGAGATACTGACTGCCTTAGCCTTTGCCTACTTCGAGGAGAAGCGGGTTGATTTTCAGGTGATCGAGGTGGGGTTGGGGGGCCGGCTGGATGCCACCAATGTGGTGGATCCCCAGGTCTGTGTTATCACCTCCATAAGCTTTGACCATACCGAGATCCTGGGTAATTCTCTTTCCCAGATAGCAAGGGAGAAGGCAGGGATTGTAAAGCCGGGGAAAATAGTGGTGAGTTCCCCACAAAGGGAGGAGGCTGCGAGGGTTATAGAGGAAGTCTGCCGGGAGAGGGGGGCGAGACTGGTGATGGTGGGGAAGGACGTTACCTGGCAGAGGGAGAGCGCCAACCTGGAGGGGCAATCCCTACGAGTGAGGGGGAGACTGGCTGACTACAATCTGACTATCCCCCTTATTGGTGATCATCAGCTTGAGAACGCCGCTACCGCGGTTGCTGCCCTTGAGATGCTTACCATTGGGGGGGTGAGGCTCTCACCCCAGAGCATCGCCGCCGGACTCAGCCAAGTTCGCTGGCCGGGGAGGCTGGAGATTCTGCTTGATGAGCCTATGTTTATCGTCGATGGTGCCCATAACGTTGACTCGGCAAGAAGGCTCGGCGAGGCGCTTAGGCAGTATTTCAACTTTGGAAGATTGATCCTCATAATAGGCACATCGTCTGATAAAGATATTGCAGGCATTGCGGGTGAGCTTGCCCCAATTTGTGATTCGGTCATCGCTACCCGCTCCCGTCACCCCCGCTCGGCGGCGCCTTCGGCGGTTGCTACCGAGTTTTTAAAATTGGGGGTGACTTGCGTGGTTGAGGACAGCGTTGCCTCTGCCGTATCACGGGCGCTGGGGATGGCACAGGAGAAGGGAGACCTTATTTGTGCCACCGGCTCCCTCTTTATTGTTGCTGAGGCGATAGAGTGTGTAAGGGGCATCCCCCCTGAGCGTTAGAATAATCAAGGAGGAGGATAAGATGGCGGAACGGATGCAGATCGGATATCGCGTGGTGGGCACAATAAAGGAGGTCAAAGGGTCTTGCAGCGCCGGTCACAGGGTAGGGGACCGGATTGAGCTCAGCGGGCACTCAAGCGGGGGACTCTGTGGTTTCTTCTATCACGACATCTTCCCCTATCTTATAATGCTGCAGTTCGGTGGTAGGTTCCCCGCGGAGTGGGGAGGAGACCCCGATGTTATCGAGCTTGAGTGTATGGATCGCATGAACGCGGTCAAGATAGAGCTGCGAAGGATAAGGCAGTAGGAGATAGCTCAAACCCAAGCTGTGCCGGGCGAGATGTGGCTAGGCTGTGTGGCAAGAGGGCTCGGTAAGAGCCTCCTTAGGCAGCATATCCGCCAATATTTTCTGAAGGGCCATGGTGTGGCTACATAGCTGCCATCTTGAAAAGAAATCGCAGGAGCAGTCCCATTTTCCATTCTTGTAGCTAACGCTATAGCTATCATGCTCTCCCCGGAAGATCACGCCGAACTGGGAAAAGGTTGCCCTGCTAGGCTCTTGAGCATAACGCTTGGCCTTTTCGATCTTTCCGATTAGACTTGACTGCATAAGCACCCCTCTTCTATTTTACTCCTTACCACCAATCCGGTCAAGGTCTTTCGAAGCTCAAGGCCAACTATCTTGCCGGTATCCTCCTTCCTGGCAGTGAGCATCAGGATCGGGATATCGCTTTCCTAGTTAGTATTAGGGCAGGCCCATCGATGGTGAAGCGAGCTTTATTTCAAGCCTGGGATATTGCCCGTGGATATATCCCCATCTGGCTCATCTCCTCCTTAACTGAATTTGCAAGACAACATACTCATCCCTTAAGCATTTCGATAAATGCCTCAATATCAGCCCTTTGCTGTTCCTGCTCGGCTTCTATCTCTTCGCCCCTAAAAAATAGGACTGGCAACCCCTCACTCTCCATCTTTGCTTTCAAAAGGGGATATTCATAAAGGTGGGGATCGCAAGCCCTCATATTATGGATTATCACCCCCTTGACATCAGCCCCCTTCATCATCCGGGTAGTGAAAGCAAGCCTATCATCGGGCAGCATCTTGCGAGGGCAGGCGATTCTGTTTAAATAGCGGTCGGCTAAAGCATGGAAGGGCTCATCGTGTGTGTCAACCGAGCTAGAGAAATATCTACTGCCCATAGGCATGTCATCGGCGACCACACTCCCGCCGCACTCCTCGATGAGCCGAAGAAAGTCGCTGTCGTCAAGGATGCTTGCCGATATGAAGAGCCTCACCCCTTGCTTTGGAGGGTCATCACGGTGTTGGATTAGTTCCAGGAGTTGAGTGAGCAGCCGGTTATGCTCTTCCTTTGGCATGAGCATGCTCGAGATTACTATCTCCTGAGCCTCAGAACCCGAGATAAGGGGTGGAGACCTTCTCTTCAGCTCGTATACCCTCCGCAAAAGGGCCCTGTTTTCGTTGTAGACCTCAATGGAATGGCTTAGCGCCTCGTTTGAAATCTGTCTCCCCGAAAAATCCTCCAAGGATTCTTTAAAGCGAGCCAGCTCCTCAGCAAAGAAGTTTACGCCATTGCTGCTTAGCCGCTGGGGTACTTCTAGGAAGTAGATGTAGGGAGCCTTCAGCAGGAGCTTGCTAAAACCGTACATTGCCTTAATCACATTGCATACATTTGGGATGACCAACCCATCCAGGTAGTCATACCTTCCCTTTAGGGCTTGGTCGAAGCAACTCTTGCAGTAAGGGCATAAATTAGCCGGAAAATGTAGGTCAGCCTCTGTGGTCTCCTCGTGCTCACCCAGAACCCTAACTGGAAGCATGCCGGCAGCGTGAATAATCTCCTCGGGGACACAGCAGCAGAATGTGCCCAAAACCTCCCCCCCATTCTGTTCTTTCCACGTGATAGCGGCTTGATGGCGGTTCGGACGATATCTTCGAAACTCCTCTATCACTCTTCATCTCCTTTCAAAGGGAGCGGCACCTGGTCTAGGCTTTGGCCAGCAACCTTTCGACGAAAGCATCCAGTCTGGTTTTCACCTGTCCCTCTGAGTAGGTTCGCTCATCAGCCATATCGCATTCCAGACCCAGGGTTGGTATGCCCCGGTCCTCAAGCGACTTTTGAAGCTCCATCTGAGGGATGTAAGACAATCGGCACGAGGGATTGAAGGACAGGATTACGCCATCGATTTTGTACTCCTTTATTGCCTCTAGGAGATCATCAATCGAGTCAACGATACTTTGTGGCCAAGTTCGTTGCCGGGTAGAGCTCAAAGCCATATCCCTTATCGGGTCATCGTCCTGAGGGGGGAGCCTTCGCTCTCTTGAGCGGTAGAAGCCCTCAATGACGACCACCCCACCAAAGTCTTCGACATAGTTGACCAGGCTCATGTTGTACCAGAGGGGAATGCCACTCCACATGAGTCTAAATTTCTCCTCGGGAACCACGCCAATTCCCTTGGCTATCCGCTCTTCAACCTCCGCTCGAAGCCTTTGGTAGAAGTCTTCGCATTCCTTGGTGCCAGCCATATATAAAGCCGGCCAAACTGCGGTGAACATATCAGCCGAACCCATAGGGCAAGGGACTGCCTTTCGCAATTCGTTTATGTCGAACAGGATATCGCTAGTCTGGCGGGATAGGCTTAGCCGTTCCCTTAAGCGGTCTTGGTCAAGCTTGGTGCCGGTTTGCTCCTCCAGAAAAGCGACGAGGCTCCTAAGCTCAAGCTCAGTGTAGAGCGCATAGTGGGCTAAATCACATCCGCCGTCAGGCTGGTGAGGGGCATCATGAACATGCAGCGGAATATTAAGAGCGCGGCTCATCGCCGCAAACCAGCCCAATCGCGAATCGCAGCTATAGCTATTAACCAGCAGAAAGTCGGGTTTAGCCAAACCCCCGTAGGGGGCTTCAGGCACCTCACCCCGGGCAAGCACATACCCCATGAGCATTCTGGCATAGCCGCATACATCTTGGGAGAAGCCCATCCTTTCCCCAGCGGCACAAAATCCTGATGCCAGCCTTTTGGCGGCAATCACCGTGGCATAGTTTTCAAGGAACACAGAGGTTATATCCATAGCATCCAGGATTTCTACCGGGACATTGTTGCTGCACCAGGCCACCTTTTTGCCCTTTTTTGAGTCATCAAGAGTTCGGGCATAATAGCTCTTCCTTAAGGTTGGCACCTCCAATGTTGTCTTTAACGCCTTTCTGGCGCTCGTCGAGGTTACCATTTTCGCACCTCCCTTTACTGCCGTAACTACCTTCGGTGAAGAGGTTAGTCCCCTACGATCTGCGGTTCGTCTGGCAACTGAGCATTTACCTCCCCTCTAGCTTCAAGCCGCCCCAATATTCTTGTCCATCCACCAGTGATAGCAGAATAAGGCTTTACACCGACTTCTAGAGGGTGTACGCTCTGTTCCCTCTGGCGGCGTGGAAGCTACCGAGAACACCACACCCCTCCCCACACACTGGCGGGTCCTCGCTTTTAAGCATATCATACTACGGTGATCTTTGCAAAGCAGCATGAATAACGCATTGCTGCCTCAAATCTACTCATCCAGTCCTTACGGCCTTACCACCGAGCAGACCACTGGCTATTGGCGTCTTTATGCCTGTGAAATTGACTTTTCGGTGGGGGCCATGCTAAAATAACCTCGAACCTGGTAATGACTCTCCGAGTTGCCGCGCCTGAACCCAGCTAGGGCATGGCGAGCAACCGATACGGTGCAGGGGGAAACGCCTGCGCCCCCCGTGTTTGGAAAGGAGAGATGGCGTTGAGAGTAATATCTTCACCTCCGCCTCACCCCTCGAGGCGCCTTCTTTTGCCCATATCCGGGGAGAGGTAAGCATGGCTAAGAGGGCGCTTATCCTCTTTATCCTTCTGGGGCTGGCTCTCATAGTGGCGGCGGGCTGGGGTGGTACCGAGACCCTGATCCTAGCAACCACCACCAGCACCGCCGACTCCGGACTCCTCGACTATATCCTCCCCCCTTTTGAGGAGGCATACCACTGCCGTGTCGAGGTGATAGCCGTGGGCACTGGTCAAGCCATCAAACTTGGCAGGAGGGGGGATTGCGATGTCATCCTGGTTCACGCCCGCGCCGAGGAGGATGAATTTGTTGCCCAGGGATATGGCGTAAGCCGCCGCGATATCATGTATAACGACTTTGTAATTATCGGCCCACCTGATGACCGGGCAGTGATAAGTGAAGCAGCCTCCGCCGCTGAGGCATTTGCCCGGATCGCCAAGGCCGAGGCAACCTTCGTCTCCAGGGGCGACAACTCAGGCACCCACTTAAAGGAGATGGAGATCTGGGAGGAGGCTGGCCTCACTCCAACCCCAGGCGAGGACAAATGGTATCTCTCGGTGGGGCAGGGGATGGGGGAGACCCTCACTTTTGCTAATGAGAAACTGGCCTATACTATCTCTGACCGTGCTACCTATCTCTCCCGGTCGGGTGGGCTTGATCTGGTGATCCTGTTTGAGGGCGATGAGATACTTCTCAACCCCTACGGTATTATCGCGGTAAACCCGGAGCTTCACCCCCATGTGAATTACGACCTGGCGATGGCGTTTATCGAATACATTACTTCCTATGATACCCAGCTGATGATCGCCCAATTTGGCGTAGAGGAATATGGCCAGCCCCTATTTTATCCCAACAGCCTTGAGTTTTGGCAGAACCAGTGACTAGGAGGCGAACGACGCCATCAGTGATATCTGGCAGGGTTTAGTTCAGGCGATACAGCTTATCTTCAGTGGCGACCCGGGCGTGTGGGGGATCGTCCTCCTAACCCTGAGGGTCTCGGGCACTGCCCTTTTGTTGAGCACCCTCATCGGCATCCCGGTTGGTTGCTGGCTCGGCTTCCGCCGCTTCTGGGGGAGGAGGCTTACCATCGCCGCCATCTATACTGGAATGGGTTTCCCCCCGGTAGTGGTCGGGCTATTTGTTTATCTCTTGCTTTCCCGGAGTGGCCCCCTTGGCAGTCTCCAGTGGCTTTATACCCCTAATGGCATGATCTTTGCCCAGGTCATCATCTCCTTCCCGATTGTTGCCGGCTTTACCATGGCGGCGGTCATGGGGGTCAACCCCAATCTGAGGCAGCAGCTTGTGAGCCTGGGGGCGAGCGGCTGGCAGACTACCCTGACTGTCCTCGGGGAGGCGAGGGTGGGGGTGATCGTCGCCATCGTCGCCGGGTTTGGCGCGATCATCTCCGAGGTCGGTGCTGTGATGATGGTGGGGGGCAATATCGAAGGGGTGTCTCGAGTGCTCACTACCGCAATCGTCCAGTTCACCCGCATGGGGATGTTTGATATGGCGATTGCATTGGGCATAGTCTTGCTTCTCATTTGTTTTCTGGTCAACCTGGTTATGCTGAGGCTACAGGGGAGATACCTGGACCAATGAGGGAGATCATTTGCGAGCTCGATGGTGTGGTGAAATGCTACGGGGCGAGGGAGGTCTGCCGCGTTGAAAGGCTGGACATCCGAAGGGGAGAGATAATGGGAATCATGGGTCCCAGTGGGGCGGGGAAGAGCACTCTTCTGCGCCTGCTCAACTTCCTGGAACCGGCCACCTCGGGCAGAATAAACTTTGATGGCTACGCTATTGAAGGTACAGGTTCGCCCCCCTTGGCGGTGAGGCGAAAGGTGACCATGGTGTTCCAGGAGCCTATGCTTTTAAGCGCCAGTGTGGCCGCAAATGTCGCCTATGGACTGAGGCTGCGTGGGGAAAAGGAGATCCAGTCTCGAGTTCAAAGTGCGTTAGAGATGGTTGGCCTTATTCATCTGGCCAAAGCACCGGCCTCAACCCTTTCCGGGGGCGAGGCGCAACGAGTGGCTTTGGCCCGAGCTTTCGTGATCGAGCCGGATCTGCTCCTCCTGGATGAGCCAACTGCCAACCTCGACCCATATAATGTAGCCCTTATTGAGGGCCTTATCTTGAGAGTAAATCGGGAGAGGGGGACAACCATCGTGCTTGTGACCCACAATGTTTTTCAGGCAAGAAGGCTTGCTCATCGGGTGCTCTTTTTGTTGGAGGGCAGAGTTATCGAGATGGGCGATACGGAGCAATTATTCACCAGCCCCACAGACCCCCGCACCGCTGCTTTTATCAGGGGGGAGATGGTCTACTAATCGTTGAGCCTAGCCCTTGGCGCCTAAGAATTGTGCCAATTGTGCTGATAGTTCGCTTTTGCTAAAAGGCTTGGCGATGACGCCGTCCACCTTTTCTCTCTCCGTGGCGTCTAGCTGCACGCCCCAGCCCGTGATCAGAATAACCGGTGTCTCTGGGCTCTTGGCTTTGATCTCGCTGGCAATGTCCCACCCTGATATGTCGGGCATCCCCAGATCGGTGATTACAAGGTCATAGCTACCCTGGCGAAACATGGTGAGCGCCTCTGTCCCCCTGGTAGCGACTGTCACCTGGTGACCCAATTGAGTGAGGATGAGGTGAAGGACATTGCCCACCTCCCTATCGTCATCGACAACAAGGATGGTCGCCTTTCCGGGCGGGGCAGGCGGTGGCGGTGGGATTACCTCCTTTACAACGCCCTCGGCCGCTGGAAACTTGATTTGAAAGGTTGTGCCTTTACCAACCGTGCTCTCCACCTCTATCTTCCCACCATGCCTAGTAACGATACCATAGGTTACACTAAGCCCCAGCCCGGTGCCCTTTGCTCCCTTAGTGCTGAAGAAGGGGTCAAATATCTTGTGCTTCATCTCGGGGGGTATTCCGACCCCGGTGTCCTTTACCGAGCAGACCACCCAGCTATCCTGTTGCTCTGTCTTGATGGTGAGCCTCCCCCCGTCAGGCATGGCATCGAGGGCATTGAGCATAACATTAATCAATGCCTCCCTCAGCTCACCGCTGTTTCCTCTTATTGGGTTAACCTTGCCCAGGCTGAGGTAGATATCAATGTTTGCCCCACCAGTCTCTCGCTGCTCGGCTCGGCGGTGTTCCACCATCTCCAGAGCCCCTTCTACCGCCTTGTTCAGGTCCACCAGGTCGAGATCTCGGTCGGCTCTTACCCTGGTAAAATCCTGAAGCCGACGCACGGTCTGAGCGCCGTCAAGAGCCGCCTGTTCAATAACCTGGATGCCCTTTCTTATCTTCTCATCGGTTATATCCTCAAGAAGTAGCTGCGCCCTGCCCAAGATAGCAGCGAGGATGTTGTTGAAGTCATGGGCGACCCCTCCAGCCATCTCCCCCAGCGCCCTGAGCCTCTCTGACCGAATGAGGTAGTCCTGGGTTGCCCTGAGTTCCTCAAGGGTCCGTAGCGATTCCTCATATAGCCTGGCATTCTCGATGGCCACTGCTAAGTGCCCTGCGATCTGTTCCAGAATCGCCTGCTCCGCGTCACCATAGGCATGGGGTTGACGACTCGAGAGGTTAAAGGTGCCAAAGACCTTACCCTTAGAAAAGAGGGGGATGCGAATGGCTGATCTCAAGCCACTCTTGAGGTGGACCTCATCGATTGGAAACTGCCTTTCTTGCTCCAGGTCGCGCTCGATGTTTGTCCTTCCGTGCTGAATGACCCAACCGGTGGCTGTGTCATCCAGGGGGAGAGAGACCCCGTCACCCAGTTCTGTGGGCACCACCGAGGAGACGGCGAGGAACCTTAGCCTATCACCTTCAACTAGGGCGATGCTGGCACGATCAAAGTCAACCAGCTTTTTTATCTCTTGAATGAAGGCCTGGTATACCTCTTGAATGTGTAGGCTGGAGCTGATGATCCTGCTTATCTCACCTAAAACGGCAAGCCGCTCCGCGTTGTGCTTGGCTTCTTCATAGAGCCGAGCGTTCTCGATGGCGACCGATGCCTGGTTAGCTAGGGTTGCCAGGAGCTCTAGGTCATCATTGTTGTACACATCCCCGGACCTCTTTCGACCAAGAACGAGCATCCCGATGAGCCTAGCCTTAGCCTTGAGAGGAACAAGCATCGCAGCACCCAGTCTTTCAAGCTCTGCTCTCTCCGATTTCCACAGGCCGCGAAGCTGGGGGAAGGTCTCTATCTCCTCCTGCCTCAAGGGGCGCTCCTCCTCATCAAGGCACCTTATCAGGGGGCTATCCCTCCTCCAAGCCGTTTTGCCCTCGATGGGGCCTTCATAGCCCACTAGTATCCTCGGGCGATAGCTATGTGTTTCATCGTCAAGCAGGAATAACCCCGCCTTTGCTGTGCCAAATGCCCGGCAGATTTTCTCTATGAGCCAGTTCCCCAGCTCGTCAAGGTTGAGCATGGATGCCATCGCCTGGCTTGAGGTCCTGAGCATCTGGCGGTAGTCATACTCTTCACGATGGAAAAGTCTGTTGACCCACCGCCGGGTCAGGTTAAGCAGTGGCTGGTAGACTATGACAACAAGGATTGCGGTCACAATAGCGGCGAACCAGAGACTATAGCCAGTATATTCCTGAAGCATACTCTGGAGAAGAACGATGAAGATAAGAAAGATTGCGGTGATCATAGCGGTGACTACAGTAAAGACAAACCCCCTTCGTAGGACAAGGGAGATGTCGAGGAGTTTGTATCTGAGCATAGAGTAGGAGATCAAGATGGCGTTTATGAGGTTGCCAAGCTGGTCGATGGGGTAGCGCCCAAGTGCCTCGACGAAATTGGTTGCCACCAGAGGGAGGATGACAAGGGCACCAAGCAAGGGATAGACAATCCTGTTGCGAACCAGGGGGTCTTTTGCCTTCCGGTATGCCTGAAAAAGCTGATAAGCCGAGGCTATCACATAGCAGTAGCCTATGGGTGCAATGGCATAAGCGGCGATTCCGAATTCGTAGTGGTAGCGACCGTCAACGATGTAAGCGCTCTCCACTGTGTAGCCCATAGTGGTGGCAACGATGAACAGGAGGCAGATGCCGTAGCCTAGTGAGAGCCATAATAGGGGCACCCGTTTTTTTAGAAAGACCTGAATGAAGTGATAGTAGGCGATAGAGCCAAATACTACAGCCACAAACAAAAAATTGTTCCAGAAGAGGGTGTCCATACCCTGGAAATTGGCATGCATCATAAAGGAGCCAAATCCCCAGAGCATCATGGTGATGGCAAACCAGATGAAGAGCTGATTGACCCTCCTTTGTAAGCCTTGCCGGGCTACCAGTATGATGAGCACGGCAAAGCCCAGGAAAGCAGTCAATGGGACGAACGTGCCGATGCTTATATTCATGAAAGGTCAGCCCCTATCTTTAGCCTAGCGTTGTGCCGATAAGCCTTTCTATTACCTCATCCGGGGCATTTAACCGGGGCACTTCCGGGTCAGCCGGCTCCTTCCCTTTGGCCTGTTGTTCCGCCATATACCTTTGGAAGGCTCCTTCAGGGAGGAGGGTTACCCGCAGTGGCTTAAAGCCCAGCATATCCTCCAAAGCGGCATAATCGTGATCTATCTCCTTCAGGCTTCTGTGGATGGCAAGCCTGGCCTCCTCAGCGCTTACTTGCTGGTCCTTCAGCTCGATATAGATGTGGATTAGAGGCTCCCCCCTGACCTCCTTCCTTGCTGTCCACCCCTGGCAGGCGAGCCCCGATTCTTCTATTGCCCTTGATATCGCGCTCTCAGTGAGGCGGGGGAAGCCACCGATATCGATGATCCCGTCGATGCGGGAATCAACAGCTATCTGGGGAAGATTTATGTTGAGATGCTCATTTCTTACTGCGACTACCTTGATCATGTCGCCGATTCTATATCTGACAAATGGCCCTCCCTGGAGGCTAGTAAATATTAGCTCATATCGCTTCCCCGCCTCAACCTCGTCTAGGAGGATGGTGCGTGGCCTATGGGTCTGATTCCTTCTTAATTTCAGATATTCCTCCTCGGGGATGAACTCAAGGAAGCAAAGGCTGGGGACAAATATCAGGTCTTTATAGTCCCAGGTTTGTATGGCAAAGATGCCCACCTCGGCAGCCCCATAAACCTCCAGAGGGGGCTTTCCCCAGTAATGAGCTATCTTCTCCCTGAGCACCGAGCTGTCCGTGCCTATACATCCTATCCCTTTTACGGACCACAGGTCTTTGGGGAGCAGGCGGCGCCCCTCAAGCTTGCTTTTGATAAGCCCCCTTACCAATCGAGGCAGGGCTCTTGGATGGGAGAGGAGGGATGGAATGTTGAATCCCTTTTCTATGCCTTCGCTGACCTGCTCCCCCAGCGCGACTAGGACGCTGGAAAGTCCGAAGACAAAGTCCAGCCCCTCATCAAGTGCCAGGGAGAGGCCTTGGCTTGTTCTTTTTCGGAAAGCCATCCTCTCTGCCTTTTTCATCGGGGGGAGGGTATCAATCTCCAGTTCATTCTCGATAACACGCGCTATTGCCCCCGTGGGATAGGGGGGAGGGGCCCAGCCGTAAAGAAGCTTATCGCGGCCTCGAAAGCTGATGTCACCCTTTTTAAGGCAGGAACAGAAAATCCCCCACGCAACAATATATATCCCCAGCTCTCTGTAGAGTCTCTCTGTGACCGGGACCCATTTGAAGCGATACTCCCCTGATCTGCCACTGGTTCGCTGCCAGAAGAGGGGCTTCTCAGGTAAAACGTCCTCCCTTTTCTCCAATAGGTACGGGGCATAGTCATCGTAGGTAGTCAGTGGAACCTTGTCCCGGAACTCCTCGACCGTGATTGGTCTTGCCCCCCGCATCACCTTGAGGCCAAGCTCACAGTTCCTCAGAAGCTCAAGCTGCTCCATGAGCAATCGCTTCTGAATTGCCATAAACTCCTCAATGCTCAGATCAACAAAGCCACAGTACTTTTGCCACATCTCCCTTGTTTTACCCTGACGCAGTAGCTCCTTTGCGGTGCTCATCTTGTGACCTCCTTGGCCCTTAGACTTTTCACGCAAGCCATAATGCTCTTTCTTGTGGGCAGTAGCATGGGTGTCTGTCGTTGGTATTGGGAATAGCCGGGGAATATCCTGGGGAAGACGACCTTGTCCTGGATAACGACGAGGATTACATCCAAAACCAGCCATACCGGGGCAGCAACAAGAAGAACCCTCGTTCGGGCGACCAGGATAAGACCTACCAGGAGGAGGGTAAACCACAAAACCCCGGGGTGGCGGACGAGGGCCCAGGTCCCGTTAGTCACCAGCTCACCGCTAACACCCGGTTTGGTATAGGTCTTGGAAAAGGGGATTTCAAGGAAAAGGGAGTAGCAGAAAAGGAGGGCTGAGAGAGACATCAGCACCCAGCCGAGGCATATAGCAGGCACAGGTAGCTCAAACCTGGGCAGCCTGAAGCAGGCTGAATAGAGCGCATAGCCGCCCAGGGCAATAACCGCGAGGATTACCCCTTGTTTTCCCCAGCGGATCCGCCTTATGGACACCCAATCAAAGAAACAGGCGACTAAGAAGGCAGCTATTCCTGCACCAAGAGCCCCTGCCATACTAGCCCCTCTGCCGGCGATTCGGGATTTAGGTCCTCAACCCGCTTACTTCCTTGTCCTCATCACTATATTCAATACTTCGATGATGTCGCTGGTACGAAATGGCTTTCTGATAAGCAGTAAGGGTCCCAGCGACATCGCCTCCAGGGCGAGGGGGTCATCCCCATATCCGGTAACGATGACTACGACTGCCCTCTTATCTCTCTCCTTAATGGCGCGCAGGATATCAAGTCCGCTTACCCCGGGGAGAACCAGGTCCAAGAAGACTAGGTCGAAGTGTTGCCTTCCAAGCTCTTCAAGGGCCCTCTCTCCATTATCTACAGCTACTGGCCTATATCCCTGTGCGGAAACAATGTCCACAAGAAGGTCACGAACCCTGGCATCATCATCGACAACAAGAACAAACCCCTCAGTTATCCTTGCCTGTTTAGCGAGCCAGTCATCCAGTATTTCCCTCTTAAACCGCCAGTTTCTTCCTACCTTGATAGCAGGGATTCTACCCCTCTGGGCTAGTCGATAGACGGTCATATAATTCAGTTTGAGGTACTGCGCCGCTTCTTTGACCGTGAGTAGATTTTCCATAAAACCACCGCTTAATAAAGAATTAATAATTTTAATCAATTTTAGTTAATTTTATCTCATAATGGGGGGAAAGTCAAGTGCATGGGGGTGATTTATTCACCCATTATTTGGAGGACAATCTCCCTTGAGCGAGGGCGGTTATCAAAATCAACGATGACTACCTGTTGCCATGTCCCCAGTTGGAGCTTTCTATTGACAAAGGGAACTACTAGGGAAGCGCCCAGAAGCGAGGCGCGCACATGTGAATATCCGTTTCCCTCCCCCCACCTTAGATCATGGCGGTAGGGGATATCCTGGGGGACAATTCGCTGCCATATGTTCTGGAAGTCACTCATAAGACCGGGCTCAAACTCGATGGTGGTGACCCCGGCTGTGGAGCCTGCTACAAACACGGTTATAGTTCCGCTGCTAATACTGGAATCGGTGACTTCTTGGGCAACTTGGCGGGTAATGTCAATGAGGTCACAATAACCTTTGGTCTGAATGCTTATCCTTTTGGTAATTACCATATTGCCACCCCCTCAAAGATATAATTTCTGT
>DAOTXZ010000086.1:0-5082 GCA_034435115.1 Dehalococcoidia bacterium
ATAGAGCGCTGGCATCACCATAAGCCCCATAACCTCTTCATAGCTTCCTGATGCGGTGACCCCCGAGATAAGCCCCCTCCCCATCTTCTCAACCCCTACTGCCAGTGCCACATCGTAGAGGCCCGTTGCCACCTCCCAGGCAGCCCTTATCAGTGCCTGGGTGCTGCTGGTGCAGGCAACCTCCATGTTTACAATGGGGATACCGGTCTGCCCGAACTGGGTTACCACATCAAAGCCAGTGCCCATCGGCTGGTAACAATGGCCCACGTAGGCAACCTCGATGTCCTTGAACGGAACACCCGAGTCCTCAAGGGCATTCTCAATGGCAACCCGCCCCAGCTCCTTTACCGTCTTGTCCGGGAACCTGCCGAACTTGTGCATCCCTACCCCGATTATTGCGACCTCCCTCATGCCAACCTCCTTAAACAGGTTTGAATTTGAAGGCCATTACCTCGTTTCCCTCCTCATCCTCCATAACCTTCTCGATGACCAGTTCCATTTCCATCCCGATGTCCAGCGCCTCCAGCTCACAACTGGCAAGGACTGTGGTAATCAGCACTCTCTCCGGAAGTAATATCCGGGCAATGGCATAGGGTGCCTGCATGATAGACCCCGGTGGCACGGCACGCGAGATGGTGAAGGTGTCAAGCTTTCCACGTCTGCTCAGGGCGACCTCTTCCATATCACCCCCAGTACAGTTAGCGCAGTATGGTCTTTTGGGGAAGAAGGTCTCTCCACAGCTTCGGCATCGGCTCCCCACCAGATAGCCGCTCTCACCCGGTGAGGACGGCAACCTGAATAGCCCCTCCTTGAGCGGAACCTGCTTTTTTGATGAAGTTTTCTCAGCCATTATAACCCCCTTTATCTCCCCTTCCAAACGGGTTTGCGCTTCTCGACAAAGGCCCTTATCCCCTCCTGCATGTCCTCGGTGGTGGCGAGGATGGCGGCGCACTGGGCCTCAAAATCAAGGCCTGACTCAAGGTCAACCTTCAACCCGGTGTTGACCGCGGATTTAATCATCCTGAGAGCCATCGGCGGCCTTTCTAGCAGCAACCTTGCCATATTCCTGACCTCATCCATAAGCGCCTCGTCTGGCACCACCCTGTTGACAAGGCCAATGCGGTAGGCCTCGTTTCCGTCTATGGGGTCGCCAAAAAAGAGCAATTCCTTGGCCTTGGTTGGCCCCACCAGCCTGGGCAGACGCTGGGTGCCCCCCGCCGATGGGATGACCCCGAGCTTTATCTCAGGTATTCCGATCCTGGCACTGGTGCAGGCGATACGCAGGTCACAGGCAAGCGCCAGCTCGCATCCACCGCCCAGGGCAAGACCGTTTATGGCGGCGATGACTGGCTTGCCCATGGTCTCAATCCTGTGCAGGAGTTCGCGGAACCTGAGCAGGTAATCGGATGGCATCTGTTCCCTTACGTCTGCCCCGGCGGAGAACGCCCCCTCCGAGCCGGTTACGATCACAATCCAGACATCGCTATCCTGCGCTATCTCGTCGAGAACCTCGTGTATCTCTGTGAGAAGCTGATAGTTGATTGCATTTCTTCGGCGCGGCCTATTGAGGGTGATAGTGGCTATCCTCTCTTCCTTTTCACAGATAATGGTTTCGTAGGACATCTGTTACCCCCTTAGAGAGATCTAATCTCGGGCAAGCTCCCTAGCGATGATCCATTTCTGAATCTCTGTGGTGCCATCGGCGATGGTGGCTGCCCTGATGTCCCTATAGTATCTGGAAACAGGGCACTCATCCATATAACCTATAGCGCCATGGATCTGAACCGCATAGTGAGCTGCCTTTATCGCTGACTCGCAGCAGAAATACTTTGCCATGGCAGCCTCTTTCATGTGCGGTTTATTCTGGTCGATCAGCGTTGCCGCCTTGTCACGGATCATCCGACTCAGCTCCAGGTCGAGTGCCACATCAACAAGCATCGCCTGTACATGCTGAAACTCAAATATCGGCCTCCTGAAGGCTATCCTCGTCTTAGCATAGTTCAGCGCCTGTTCTAGGCAGGCTCGATGTAGCCCCAGGGCAGTGGAGGAGAGGCAGACGCGCCCTGTCGCTAAGCCAGCTACGGTTCGGGCTCGACCAGTACCAGCTACTCCGAGCCGGTTTATGACAGGGACGCGGCAATCATCAAAGACAAGCTCGGCAGTATAAGATGACCTCAGCCCCATCTTCCTGTAGGGGGGCATTATTTTATAGCCCCGTGTTCCAGTGGGGACAAGGATGGTATCGAATTGTCTTGTCTCCCTGTCGGTTAGACACACCACCGAGACGACAGTGCATATATCAAGGCCCGGATTGGTGATAAATGCCTTGGTTCCATTTATCACCCATTCATCGCCATCCAAAACGGCGGTAGTCTGGATGCCACGGGTATCAGAGCCGGCACCGGGCTCGGTTATTGCCCCGGCGCCGATAGCCTCCCCCTTCACTACCGGTATCACCCATTTATCCTTCCACATCTCTATCTGTTCTTCAGTTCCCTGATCCAGAATCATACCCGCTACCGCCATCCCCACAAAGAGGGTCCAGGAGAGCGACATATCCACCCTGCCAATCTCCTCAAGGGCAAGGCACCAGGTGAGGAAATCGGTGTTACTCCCCCCATACTCCTCTGGGTAACGCATCCCGCATATGCCCAGTTCACCCAGCCGGTGATATAACGCGTAATCGAACCTCCCCGTTCTGTCCCTTTCCTCAGCCCCAGGCGCGAGCTCCCTTTCGGCAAACTCCCTCACCATCTTCCGCGTCGCCTCTTGCTCTTCGGTATAACTCAGCTCCATCTTCCCCTCCTTTTGTCCTGGACAAACCACGGAAGCTGCCTGTGGTGGTTGAGGGGACTTAATAAGTCCCCTCAACCACTGAACCAGCATCCTTCTCCTTATTACCCTATCGATTTCAGTATCGGCGGCAGGTCAGCCTCGGTGGTGATCACTCCCTCCGCCAGCATATCGGCGACCTCATCGTCAGAATACCCCAGTAGCTCCTTGTAGACATACCCATTGTCCTCGCCCAGGCACGGACCAGCCTTCCAGATATGGTCGGGGGTCTTCGACAGGCGATAGGCGGGGGAATTATAGGCATGACGACCGATGACCTTGTGCTCCAGAAAACGGAAGTGCTGCCGATGCTTCATCTGGGGGTCGCTGAAGAGGTCCCCGGCGGTCTGGACAACCCCACAGGGCACCCCCGCAGCCTGCATCATAGCCATAATCTGCTCCGGTGGATAGTCCTTTGTCCATTCACCGATGAGCCGATCCAGCTCGTCCTCGTTCTGCTTCCTCGCCAGCATGGTGGCAAATTTGGGGTCCTCAGTCCATTCAGGGTGCCCCATGACACGGCAGAGGCTCTCCCATTCCTCCTCATTGGTTACTGCGATGGCTACCCAGCGGTCAGTGCCCCTAGCGGGATAGACGCTATGGGGAGCCATGTAGGGGTCGCGATTGCCCATGCGATTGGCAATGCGTCCATTCACAATGTAGTCCAGCAGGAGAGGTCCAAGGAAGGTAGCCCCCGCCTCTATCTGCGACTCATCAAGGTGCATCCCCTTGCCCGTCTTCCGCTTGTAGAGAAGGGCGCCGATGAGGGTTATCACCATATACCAGGGAGCAATGAAATCGCTGTGGTTGTTGAACAGCACCAGAGGATACCGGTCGGGCCAGCCGGTGATGTGGCTGAAGCCAGCGTAGGTGACGCCATATGCGCCGTAGCCTCCAAACTTGGCAAGAGGGCCTTTCTGCCCCATCTGGCAGGTCTCCCAGTAGATGATGTCCGGCTTGAACTTCACCACACTCTCATAGTCAAGACCGAGTGCCTGCATTGAGCCCGGCGTGAAGCTATTGCACACAACATCCGCCCACTGAATAAGCTTCCTGGCGACCTCCCTTCCCTTGGGTTTAGTCAGATCGAGGCTCATCCCATACTTACCGGTGTTGTAAGCCATGCCGAAGGCGCTGCGGTCGATGCCCGGTTTCATATCCTTAAACGGGAAGGCAAGCCTCAGGGTATCAGGGCGCTTGTGGGACTCGACGCGAACCACCGTTGCCCCATAGTAGGCAAGCTCGCGACCGATCTGGGGGCCAACTCCCACCCAGGAGAAGTCAGCTACTTTGACACCTTCAAATATCAGCTTTGCCATCTTCATCCTCCTCAAATCACTCCCCGGCTCTTGAGCAAAACAAGGTCCTCCTTGCTCAAGCCCAGTTCCTTCACATAGATCTCCTCATTGTGCTCCCCGATGAGGGGGGCGCGCCGCTGCGGCTTATAAGGGGGAAGCACGCTCCACTGGACGGGATATCCGGGATAAGTTATGGTCTCCCCCAGCTCGGGGTGCTCCACCTTCACCCAGAATCCCCTGGCTGCCATCTGCGGGCTTTCAAAAAGGTCCTTGGCATTGTTAGCCGGGATCATCAGTATTTCCCTCTCCACCGCCGCCTTGAGGAGCTCCGCCTTGGTCTTGGTATCCAAGAACGGCTGAATCAGTGCCTGCATCCGGTCTACCTCCTCCTGGGGAATGGTGTTGCCATCGTATTTAGTCCAGTCATAGTCCTTAAGCTCCAGGGCAAACCCTTCCGCATTAGCCAGCTTCACGAACTCGGTCGATGACTTGACAACGCCCGCCTGGGCTCCTCCTCCGGGGAACCCCAGCATTACGTGCCCGTCCTTGACCGCGAATATGGAACGGGTGAAGAGAGGTCCCACGGCGCGGGGGATCCGGTACCCCGGACCCTGCCCCCGGTAGTTGACTTTGAGGATGTCCCACATTTCGGCGGCAATCATCAGCGCCAGCACCACCCCCTGCTGGGAGGAGACATCCACATGCTGTCCCTCCCCGGTGAGCTCGCGATGATAGTGAGCCACCATCGAGCCCATGGCTCCGTGCAGCCCACCAAAGAAATCAAACTGGGGGGCGCTGATGCGGTTCGGCGGACGATCCGGCTCGCCGAAGATGTAGACCAACCCCCCCATGGACATACCCACCAGGTCGGTGGTCTTATAGTGGGCATAGGGACCGGTCTGCCCGAAGGGGGTGATCGAGGTCATGATGACGCGGGGGTTTATCGCCTCTA
>DAOTXZ010000087.1:0-1690 GCA_034435115.1 Dehalococcoidia bacterium
CAATGGGGGTTTTGGCCCTCCGCTGGTTTCCCCGAAGGCGGAGGGGGTGGGATTTGAACCCACGAGAGGTTTCCCTCTACGCGATTTCGAATCGCGCTCCTTCAACCGGACTCGGACACCCCTCCGGCTGGGGCAAATTATACTCCGCTTCCCGCTCGGAATGCACCCTCCCGCATAGCTCCAAAAATAAGATCACCGAAACGCGATCCGGTGTTTCAAAAAAGAGATCACCGGGCCAGGCCAGCAGTAAGATACGGAGGTTATGGACAAAATGTCCAGAGAAGCTGTTTATCAGTTGGTGTTGAGAAGGGCTGAGCCATACAGGAAGGCCAGAAGGAAGGAGAAGGGCCTTATTCTGGATCAGTTAGAGAAGGACACTGCCTATGACAGGAAGACCCTGATAAGGCTCTTGAAGAGGGCGTTCTTTTACCCAGAGAAGATGAGAGAGGCCGCTATGATCAACAAGAAGAAGTCCCGCAAGGACCCAAGAGGAAGGCCTAGGAAATACGATCATCAGAGGACAGGAGGTATCATATGGAGGATTGCGGAGGAATCCTCCCTTAGGTCCTCACCCCTTATCCTGACTGAGTTCATAAGGAGGAACATGGATAAGCTGTTGGACAGGGGCATCATCCCGAACGATCCTGAGATAATCGGCCAACTGAGGAGCATATCCCCCTCAAGTCTATACAGGTTTCTCAAGGAGGCTGAAATGAGGCATGGAACCCTCACGAGAACAAGGTCATATCCGAAATCTCACAAGGGCCTGAGGGCTAGAATACCACACGCTATAACGGTTGAGAGGGACAATGAACCCGGCCACCTTCAGGGGGATAGCTGCGAGCACTCAGGGGGATTCCACGAGGGCATTTGCATCCACACCCTTACCATAACCGACATAAGGTCAGGGCTAGTGATGCTTTCTGCACAGCTTGGGCTTTCAGCTGAGGGATTCAAGGAGCTGATAAGCGATTGTCTGAGCAGGTATCCGATAAAGGTAAAGACCTTCCAGACAGATGGAGGCCCTGAGTTCCTGAACAAGGCCCTTGAGGATTACACGAGGAGGAGAGGGATAAGGTTCATGGTCTCAAGACCCTACAGGAGCAACGACCAGGCCCATGTTGAGGAGAGACACCTTCATGTGGTAAGGGCCTTTGTTGGAAGGGATAGGCTGGACACCCAGGCTGAGCTGGATGTCCTTCTTGAGCTATACCGAAACCTGGAACTCCTCCTCAACTTTTTCACCCCAACCAGGCGCAGTATAGGCAAGGTCAAGACGAGATCAGGTAGGCTTAGGAGCGTGTATGACGAGCCCAAAACGCCCCTTGAGAGAATGCTCCCCTACCTCCCTGATGACAAGGCTCAGGAGCTCCTGAGGCTCAGGGAACAGCTTAACCCTGTGGACCTGAAAAGAGAAATCAAGAGGCTTCAAGGACTTCTTGGTGAGCTTGTGATGGCCAAGAAAAGGAGGAGAGGCCTCAGGTATATACTTATGAGGATGGCCTCCGGTGATCTGAATTATGAAACATCACCCCCCTCTCCGGTGATCTGGAATTTTGAAACTTTACGTCAAAACAGGAGGGGTGTGCCTGGCTCTCTGCGGCCGGGGCCCTGGCCGAGGCGCGCGGCCCCCGGCTACCCTGCTCGCCCGGGTTGTCGCCCTCTTTACTGGTAAGAAGCTTCTCTAGAT
>DAOTXZ010000088.1:0-2613 GCA_034435115.1 Dehalococcoidia bacterium
ACTGAGCACCCTCAGGCTTATGCCCTCGATATTCAAAGTTATGATGCGCTGGCGAAACGGGCTAAGCCCGGAAACAAAGCCTCTCCTCCTTTCCCTCACCGGCGTGCGCTTCTCCTCACTTACCATCTCTCCCTCTGGCCTCCCAGACCCCAACCTTGCAGTCGGCGCCATGGAATCATCTAAAGGTCGTCGCTCCGAAATCATTGCCTTCCTCCCCGGCTTATTGGGCACCTCGCCCTAACCCCGCTGTATCAGGACAATTATGTCAAACCCCATGTTATAGGTTCCATCTGAAAAGGTTATCTCGATATCCATGATACGAAGGGTGGTGAAGTCTCCCCCCTCAATCTCACCGAGGAAATCGTTCAGGTTCGCTAGCTGTCCGCTAGCTTCAACATGATAGCTTGCAGCCTGATACACGCTTGTCCCCAGCCTCTCACTATACACCCCCAGTGGCTCAAAGCTCCGGAGCGAAACGCCGGCGGTCTCTGCCGACTGAATGACAAGGTCAGCCACATCGACATCAAGAATGGGGGTCCTCTCCGGGAAGACAGGTGGCTCATGTGGCAATTGTGCCACGATGCTGTTTAGCCGCGCCTGAAGGGTGGACAGACTGTAGATGCTCTGGTACATTGTAAGTCTCTGCGTCCAGACCACCAGCCCCTGCTCCGCCTCTGCCCTCGCCTGGAGAGAGGGACGGTATTCATAGAAGAAAAGGTAGATATTGCCCGCCAGAACTGCGATAATGGCAAGAATAAGGAAAAGCTCAAAGGGGGTAATCCTTCGCATCCGTCGCAGGATTCGGGAAATTCGGTCTCTCATCAGCCCCCTCCTCCCGACGCAAGTTCAAGGGTGAACTCAAAGATCACCGCGCCTGTCCCTTCGGTGAACGAAAAGGATATCAGCGAAAATAGATCGGTGTCGTCAAGTGCCCGCCCGTAGTCCACCAGGACATTGTCCGCCGTCGCCGTGCCCCGGACTGCTATCAGATAGCCGTCCTGACTGACCTCCTCGATAGTAATACCCGGCGGCACCATATCGCGGATGGTCTGGAGCTTGTCAGACCAGGTGGGATAGAGTAGGGAATACATTGTATAGTCTGCAAGCTCCTTTTCAGCCTGGGCGATTGCCGAGAGCAATCCGGTAACCTGCGGGTTGGCAAGAATGCTCGCTATCTGCTGCTGCTTCAGGGTGATTGCCGCCTCCGCCTGGGCGGCATAGCCTTCGTTTGTCGCCGTCCACATATAGAGCGGATAGAGCATACCAGCCCCCGCCAGGATAAGTGCTATCAGGGATACATAGATAACCCTCCGCCAGGGGTGGGGTCGATACTCCTCGGGCAAAAGGTTAAGCTCTATCAGCCTTGGGCGGCGCACATATCGCTCGCCTGCCTCCACTCGGCCTCCTTTCGTAAAATTCTACTCAATCTCCCATGAGACTATTTGGATAAAGTTGCCCCAGACCGATTCAATCCAGCGGGCATAACAGGTTATGGTCACCCCCCCGGCGGTGGAGGTGATGAGATAATCGCTGTAACGCAGCACATATTGAGGCGGGGGGGCGGGGGATGGAATCTCGTCAGTAATGTAGATTGTGGGTTCGTAGCCATTGATCCTCTCGCCAGTCCACTCATATGACCCAAGGGGAAGCGAGCCATCCTGGATCAGGTCAGCGAGGGCAAGCTCCACCCCGGCGTCGGCGGCATAGTAGGCGTTAACCATCTCCCGGGTCATCGCTGACGCCTTCACGGTGGCGGTGATATAGTAGAAGAAGGCGCCCATGACCAGCGCGCCAAACATCATCACAATAAGCGCTAGCGCCAGCGCCTGCCCTTTTTCATTCCTTATGACCTTCGTCCGCTCTCCCATAATGGTAGCCCCAGGCTAGATTTCAAAATCACTCCAACTCCGTGAATATGGCCAGACCACCGCTCCCGCCCGAGAGATCCATATACAGAGCCACCACGGCACCAGTGAGGTACAAACCCTTCCCTGTCAGCTTGACCTCGCCATAAGGCGCATACAGGATGCCTTCCCAGCCCCCCCCAGCCGTTACGCTAATCACATTAATGCCTGACCCATAGCCATAGAGCAGTATCCCGCTCCCGTGGAAAGCCGTCAGCTCGCAGTCCGCATTTATCCTGATGGATTGACCAATCAGGGTAACCGTTCCCGACACACCTTTCTTTAGGAGCTTTATCTCGCCCTCGGCATAATATACGCCATTCCGAAGCGTGTCCCCCACCCGGAATTCGTCGCCGTAATCGTCCTTCGTCTTCTTACCGAGGTCGACACCCCCCGTGAAGAAAAAGTAGCCGTCACCAAGCCTATTCGGGTCAACGCTATTCGGCACTAGCACATCCACCCCGACGACTGTCGGGGTTACATATGGTGCCCCCTCCTCCACCCACCCAATGATGTGTTTTTTGGGATCATAAATAATTTCGCCACAAGCCGATGCCGTTTCGGTAACAATGTGGTTAACCCTTCCCCCACCACCAAACTTTATGCCTCCATTGGAGTGGATGTTGCCCACAATCCTAACACCCTCCCCCGTGATGTCTATACTATCGGCAGCACCCCCCCAACAAAGGACGGTTTTCGCTCCCCCCAC
>DAOTXZ010000089.1:0-5069 GCA_034435115.1 Dehalococcoidia bacterium
CTCCTCATCCCAGGGGTCGAAACTCCGTATCCGCCTCGGTGGTGATAACCCCATCCTCCAGGAATTTGGCGATCTCATCATCGGAGTAGCCTAGGATTTCCTTGAAGACGTATTCATTGTCCTCACCGAGACAGGGACCCGCCTTCCAAATATAGTTGGGGGTCTTGGAGAGGATATATGCCGGAGCATTAAAGGCGGCTCTGCCGATGACCTTGTGCTCCAGGAACCTGAAGTGCCGCCGGTGCTTTAGCTGCGGGTCATTGAACAGGTCCTCGCAGGTCTGCATCACCCCCGCCCGGACCCCCGCCTTCTGCATCAGCTCCATAACCTGGTAGTCTGTGTAGTCCTTGGTCCACTCCGAGATGAGGCGTTCCAGCTCGTCCTCGTTCTTCTTCCTGGCCGTGATGGTGGCGAACCTTGGGTCATCTATCCACTCGGGATGCCCGACGACCTTACAGAAGGCCCTCCACTCCTTGTCGTTGGTCACCTCAATGTTGACCCACCTCTCGGTGCCGCGGCAGGGGAAGGCGCCACAGGGGACATGGTAGGGGTCGCGGTTTCCCATGCGCCCGGCTATCCGCCCGTTTACCTCATAGTCCAGGATGCACGGGGTGAGGTAGGTCGCCCCACATTCCGATTGCCCGGCATCGATATAACATCCCTTGCCGGTCCTCTTGCGGTAGAGAAGGGCGGCGACAAGGGTGGTTATGATGTAGAACGGGCTGATGAAATCGCTGTGGTTATTGAACATCGCATTAGGCACCTGATCGGGGTAGCCGACAACCTGATTGTAGCCGGCGATGGCAGTCCCGAACGCCCCGTATGCCCCGTAGGAGTAATATGGGCCCCTCTGTCCCATCTGGCAGGTCGAGTAGTAGATGATGTCCGGCTTGAACTTCACCACGCTGTCGTAGTCCAGCCCCAGTTTCCTCATTGACCCCGCAGCGAAGGACTCGCCAGCTACATCCGCCCACATTATCGCCCTCTTGGCGATCTCATAACCCCCGGGGCGGCTCAGGTCAACGCTTATGCTGTATTTCTGGGTGTTGTAGCACATCCCGAACATGGAGCGATCCACACCCGGTTTCCAGTCCTTGAAGGGGAAGACGGTTCTCAGGCTGTCTGGACGGCGGTGGCTCTCAAAGCGAATCACCGTGGCTCCATGCTCGGCAAGCTCCCTACCAATCTGGGGACCGACTCCGACCCAGGTGAAGTCGCAAACCTTCAAGCCCTCAAATATCTGCTTTGTTGGTGCTTTGGGAATTTGGAACTTCTGTGTCATTATGCACCTCCGTGTATCAAATGACCCCGTTGGTCTTCAGAAGGACTAGCTCCTCCTTGGGGATGCCCAGCTCCTTGTGGTAGACCTCCTCGTTGTGCTCCCCGATGAGTGGAGCCCGCCGCTGATACTTATGGGTAATAAAGGGGGTGAAGTTCGGGCCCCACAGCTTGATGGGCCACCCGGGGTAGGTGAGGGTCTCCCCCAGTTCCGGGTGCTCCACCTTTTCAAAGAACTCCCTTGCCAGGTACTGGGGGAACTTCAGCACGTCCGCGGCTGTATTTATTGGGGCAACCCGGAACTCCTTCCCCTCCCGAGCCGCTCCCTCAAAGAGCTCCATCTTGGTCATGTTGAGGAAGAACTTCTCTATGGGAGCCAGGAGCCGGTCGTAGGTCTCCTGGTCCATTTCGAGGATATTCCAGCCCCCGACCCAGTCGTAGTCCTTCAGCTCCAGGGCATACCCGTGTTCATTGGCAAACTCCACGAGATTCTTTGTTGATCTCGCCGCCCCCAGCTCGCCGCCGCCTGGGAACCAGAGCACGTGTCCATCCTTACAGGGGAAGACCTGGCGCCCCACGAGGGGTGGGGCTGTCGGTGGCCGCAATGCTAGCCCCCCCCGGTAGTTGATCTTGAGTATGTCCCAAATCTCGGCGGCGATCATGAGCTGCAGAACGGTCCCCTGCTGAGCGGAGACATCAACATGCTGCCCCTCCCCGGTCATCTCCCGGTGGTAGAAGGCCATCATCGAGCCAAGGGCGCCCTGAAGCCCGCCCTGGAAGTAGAACTGGGGCTGTCCTATCCGAACCGGCGCGCGGGTGATGTCATCGCCATAGAGGCGCTGGAGCCCCGCCATGCCCTGCCCCACAAGGTCAGAGCATTTATAGTGGGCATAGGGTCCGGTCTGACCGAATGGGGTGATCGAGGTCATGATGAGGCGGGGGTTTATCTTCTCAAGCTCCTCATAGCCCAGTCCAAGGCTTTTCATATATCCCGGCTCAAAGCTCTCAACCACAATATCCGCTGTCTTGACCAGCCTCTTGAAGATCTCTCTCCCCTCGGTGGTCTCCAGGTTCAGGGTTATCCCCCTCTTATTGAGCCCGACAAAGAACCAGAAGAGGCTCTTTTCGGGGTCAGGGATGTCGTGGTAGAAGGGACCGTGGTTTCGGGTTGGGCTCCCGCCCGGGGGCTCGATCTGGATAACATCGGCACCGAGGTCGCCCAGGATCTTGCCACATAGCTCAAACCCATCCTGGGCTAAATCCAGCACCCGATAGCCACCCATCAGGGTATCTTGCTCAGGCACAGAAACACCTCCTCGAGAATAAAATAGTAGACTGCAATGCCTTAAGTTCCTAGCAGAAAACTACATAGGCACCTCCTCAAGAAAATTTTTTTGAGAGATACCTTATGATATGCATAATACGTATTTATTGTCAATGGGCGGTCAGCCGGAAAACCTTGCATTTTAAAATGTAGTTTGGTAAACTTATTTTTAAAATGGGGCTGTAGCTCAATTGGGAGAGTGCTTGACTGGCAGTCAAGAGGTAGGGGGTTCGAATCCCCCCAGCTCCATATGTTGGCACAGGGAAAAGCCACTCTTTTGAGCGGCTTTTTCATTTGTATCAAGTTTGAAGGCCAGGGGCCCTTTTATTCCTCCGCATCTATCCCCCAGTTCAATTGCCAAATGGTAAAGGGCTTGCCTTGTCTATAGCCAAAGGCTATAATCTGGATGTTGAGGAAGACCATGGCTTCGGGCTATAACCCGCGTGAGATCGAAAGTAAGTGGCAGAGGAGGTGGGAGGAAGACCATCTCTACAAGGTGAGGGATGATGACCCCCGCCCCAAGTTCTATCACCTGACCATGTTCCCCTATACCTCGGGTGACCTCCACATCGGGCATTGGTATGCTATGGCGCCCTCAGATGTCCACGCCAGATTCAAGCGGATGCAGGGCTACAATGTGCTTCACCCCATGGGCTTTGACGCCTTTGGGCTTCCCGCCGAGAACGCCGCCATAAGTCGAGGCATCCACCCCTATACTTGGACGATGCAAAATATCGAGAATATGCGTCGCCAGCTCAAGACCATCGGCGCTATCTATGACTGGAGCTACGAGGTCATCACCTGCCTCCCGGAGTACTACAAGTGGACTCAGTGGCTTTTCCTCAAACTCTACCATGCAGGACTGGCCTACCGCGCTAAGGCGCCGGTTAATTGGTGCCCCAGCTGTCAAACAGTGCTCGCCAACGAACAGGTGGTGGGGGAGGGGGTATGCGAGCGTTGCCGAACCGCGGTGACAAGGAGGGATCTCGAGCAGTGGTTTTTGAGGATTACCAAATATGCCGATGAGCTCCTCGATCATAGCAAGATCGACTGGCCGGAACGAATCAAGATAATGCAGAAAAACTGGATCGGGAGGAGTGAGGGGGTGGAGATCTCCTTCGACATCTCCGAGGCCGGGATCGAGGAGAAGGAGATAAGGGTATTCACCACTCGCCCTGACACCGTCTTTGGGGTGACATTTATAGTGCTTGCCCCGGAGCACCCGCTGGTTGATAAGCTGACCACCGCGGAGCGCCGGGCTGAGGTTGATTCCTATATAGCTTGGGCCCGACGCAAGACAGAGATCGAGCGCCTGTCTGTGGAGAGGGAGAAGAGCGGGGTTTTTATTGGAGCCTATGCCACCAACAGGCTGAACGGGGAGCGGATCCCGATCTGGATCGCCGATTACGTTCTTATGAGCTATGGCACCGGGGCGGTGATGGGGGTTCCTGCTCATGACCAGCGCGACTTTGACTTCGCCAAGCGCTATGGCATTCCGATAAAGGTGGTCATCGCCCCCCCGGGTTGGTCTGGCGAGGAGTTAAAGGAAGCCTACCTAGAACAGGGCACCATGGTGAACTCCGGGCAGTTTGACGGTATGCCCAGCGAAGAGGCAAAGCAGAAAATATCCGACTTTATCGAAAGCAAAGGCTGGGGGGGGCGGAAAACAAGCTACAGACTACGGGACTGGCTCATCTCGCGGCAGCGCTACTGGGGAGCCCCCATTCCCATCATCTATTGCGATCGGTGCGGCATTGTGCCGGTTCCTGAGGAGGCTCTTCCAGTGCTGCTACCCCCGGATGCCGAGTTCAAACCGACCGGTGAATCCCCTCTTAAATACTGCGAGTCCTTTGTCAATACCTCCTGCCCAAAATGCAGCGCGCCGGCACGCCGTGAAACCGATACTATGGATACCTTTATCTGCTCCTCCTGGTACTTCCTCCGCTACGCAAGCCCGACTTACGATAAAGCCCCCTTCGATCCGGAGAAGGTGAGGCACTGGCTCCCTGTTGACCAGTATACCGGTGGCGCCGAACACGCCACTATGCACCTCCTTTACGCCAGGTTCTTCTCCAAGGCGCTCCGCGATATGGGGCTGATTGATTTCGATGAGCCTTTCACCCGCCTGTTTAATCAGGGGACCATAATCTGCCAGCGACAGAAGATGAGCAAGTCACGGGGCAACGTGATCACCCCCGACCCCTATGTAGCTGAGCTGGGCGCTGACACAGTGCGAGCCTATCTCATGTTCATCGGCCCCTGGGAGCATGGCGGTGAGTGGGATGATAGTGGTATTGTCGGGATATATCGCTGGCTTAACAGAGTTTGGAATCTTATTCTGGATGGTTATGTAGAGGGAAAGCCCGCTCCTGAGGAGAAAACGGAGGCGGAGAAGGAACTTCGCCGTTTCACTCACAAGACTATTAAAAGGGTGACCAAGGATCTGGAGCGCTTCAGATTCAACACC
>DAOTXZ010000090.1:0-26039 GCA_034435115.1 Dehalococcoidia bacterium
GGGGAAAGGGAGGGGGTGGATTATTACTTCGTCTCCGAGGAGAGGTTCCAAGAAATGGTGGGGGGAGGGGAATTTCTGGAATGGGCAAATGTTTACGGAAATTGGTACGGGGTGCCCAGGAAGCAGGTTGAAAAGGCTCTTGAGCAGGGGCTGGATGTAATAATAAGGGTAGATGTTCAGGGGGCAGCTACCATTAAGAAAACTCTGCCCGAGGCACTTCTCATCTTCATCGCCCCACCCTCAGCAGAGCAGCTGGAAGAGCGCCTCAGAGGGCGGAGCACCGAACCAGAAAGCGGATTAGCGAGACGCATCCAGACCGCCCAGGAGGAGATGAAGAGGTTGCCTATGTTCGATTATGTTGTGATAAATTACCAGGACAAAATCGACCACACCGTCTCCCACATAAATGCCATCATTGCTGCCGAGAAGCAGCGGCGAGGCTAGGGAGAGGCGGGGCTATAAGAGTGAATCAAATGTCCCCTTTAGGAGCAGGGCATCCTCCTCCAGATTTGGGCTTTCACAGATAACCAGACCCCTTGCCCCATAATCCCTGAGCGCCCTAAGGAGCTCCACATAGCGAAAATCGGACTCCTCCAGCACTAAGTGCTTTGTCTCCCCCCCCCTCCCATAGGCAATGCCGGAGACATGGATATGCATGTTTCCCAATGCCTCCCTCCCCAGCCCCCCCCTCACCCGCTCAAGGATTTCGGCGAATTCCTCATAGGAATTGAATCGCCCGGTTCGGGCATAAAGATGAGCAAAATCAATGCACGGGGCAACCCCTTCTATCTCAGAGCTCAGGTTAATAACCTCCTCCAAGGTGCCGAACTGGGTGGGCTTTCCGGTTAACTCTGGCCTCACCCACACCCTGTTCCCCTCATCCCTCAGCTGTCTGACCACCTCCCTGAGGTGCTGCCTCACCCTGCTATACACCTCGGAAGGCTGATCACCCAAATAGAAGGCAGCGTGGAAAACAATGCTATCCGCCCCAAAGAGGGAGGCGATTCTTGCAGTTTGCATTATCCTCTCCCGGCTTGCCTTTATCTTCTCCGGCTCACGGGCATTGAGATTTATAAAATACGGGCCATGAGCGCTCAGCCTCACCCCGGCGCTTTTCGCCATCTCACCAACTTGGACGGCGCTCCTCTCCCCCATCCTCACCCCCTGAACAAATTGAACCTCCATACAGCCAAGCCCCAACTCCCTTACCCGCTCGATCCCGTCCCGGGTGGTCGGGGAGCTGGAACTCAAGGGGGTGCCCGCTGGCCCAAACAAAAGCCCGCCCATGCCCTATTTCCTTCCGGCGACCGAATTCTATCCTTGTTCCCTATCTGGTGTCAAGAGAGACAGGCTTTACAATATTGCAGTGGGGATTTAGAATATAGCTTACACTGTTTAGTAGAAAGATGGATACAGAGAAAGCCGCTGAGCCTACTTCCGAAAAGGCTGAAAATCCGGGGATAAGCGAGCATAGCATCCATTCAGAGGCAAGCAGGATAGGGGTGATAATAGATGGGGTGGGTGGAGTGGAGGTGATGACACCGGCCCGCCGGTGGTGGCAGATTGCTACCTTCCAAGCCCTGGGGGTTAAGGACTTCCGCTGGTTCTGGATTGGGATGCTTTTTGCCTTTGCTGCGGTGCAGGTGGATGTAACAACCAGAGCCTGGCTTGCATATCAACTGACTGGCTCATATAGCTGGCTCGGCTTGATATCAGCCGTATGGGGGCTGGCTATGGTTATAGCCTTGCCCATTGGTGGCGCTGTTGCCGACCGCGTAGATAAACGGAACCTTATGATCGCCGCTCAGATAGGCAGCGGCATGATAGCACTGGCGATGGCCATCCTCATATTCACAGATGCCATCGCTATATGGCACCTCATCATCACCGGTGTCATAAGCGGCATACTGGCTGCGTTTAACTTCCCGGCGCGCCAGGCCATAATCCCCCAGCTTGTGGGGAGGAAGATGCTGATGAACGCCATCGCCCTCAACTCCACGGGGATGAACCTGATGCGAGTCCTCGGCCCCCCTGTGGCAGGCGTCCTTATCGCACTGACCGGCATGGAGGGGGCCTATTTCACCACAACGCTATTCTGTATTATCTCAGCCTCCACCCTCCTGATGGTAGCAACAACGAGTGAGACGAGCAGGGGGCTCATAGGCTCTATCATGAATGCTCTTTCCCAATCATGGAAGTATATACGCTATAGCTCTTCAGTATGGGGGGAGATGGTGGAGGGTATGGGTTATATTCGTCGCAATTCCACCATCTTTATGCTTCTTTTGGTGGCCTTTACACCCACCCTTCTTGGGATGCCCTATGCCAACCTTATGCCAGGCTTTGCTCAGGAGGTTATAGGGGTGGGGGAGGTGGGATACGGAAGCCTTTTGGGCGCCGCCGGCGCCGGTGCCCTGGTTGGCTCCCTCGCCATTGCGTCACTTGGGGATTTCAAACCCAAGGGCAAGCTCATGATAGTAGCCGCTCTCCTCTTCGGGATATCGTTGGCTCTCCTGGGTAAGGTAACATCCCTCGCCCCCGCCTATGCCATCCTTGCCGCCACCGGACTGGGCAGCGCCAGCTATATGGCGGTAAACAACACCCTCATTCAGAGCAATGTGACCGATGAGATAAGGGGCAGGGTGATGAGCGTCTATATGATGACCTTCGCATTGATGCCTCTAGGGACGCTACCCCTGGGTGCCGCCGCCGATGCGGTTGGGGTATCAAACATCTTTCTCTTCGCCGGCGCCGCTATTGTGCTGTTTATCCTAATTGCAACCCTGGTCCGCCCCAGATTGAGGCAGCTGGAGTGAACTAGTCCTCTTCCTCCTCAAGCGGCACTATCCCGCCAACGTAAGGAAGGAACGCCTCCGCCTTCCCCCTCCTCCTCCGTGGGGGCAGTGCTTCGATCGCCTGACGCAGCTCCGCTAGCTTATCGCCGTGGTATCCCCTTTCCAGTCTTACGAGCACCCCTTCCACCCCCACCTCCCAAAGGGCTTTGAGATCGCTATCCACAACGCTGCTCGGGTAGGCTACAATGGAAGGTTTGCGCACCAGATTCGCCACGCGCTGGCAAGTCATCAGCCAATGAACAGTGGGGCGCTCCGTCGGCTCACCGATAAGCACTGCATCTATGGGCAAGTGATTTATAGTAACTATCAAGCTATCGTTAAGCGAAGGGTCGATCCTGAGCACCCTGCCAATCCTTTCCTCCCAAAGCACCATTGAGGGCGTCTTCATAGCATCAAAGACAAGTATGTCACACCCCATTTCAAGGAGCTGGCTCAATTCCGCCTCGCCCAGACCTACCGTGTAGGCACCCCATGGAACATCGCCGACTGCCTTGACGATCTGACTGAGAACCCCCGCCTCCCTCTTTAAATCCCCGACATCTATAAGCACGCCATCGGCACCCTGCTCGGCAGCAAGTGCCGCTATATCCACCCCCCCTTCAGGTATACCGGCAAGGAGCGCCATAGAGGGCCTTCTTGTCCTCCCCGCTGCTGGCCTAAAGCCGATCGGCTGAACAGAACCCTCGTAAAGCTGTTGCAACCTTTCCTTAAGCTTGCTCATTTCTCCCCTCACTTCCGGAGCCAGCGGTCGGATTCGAACCGACGACCGGCGGTTTACGAAACCGCTGCTCTGCCCCTGAGCTACGCTGGCTCCTCTGTCCTCCCTATCTTATCGCCTTAGCACCTGCTTGACAAGCCCCATTTTCGCACAGCCATGCCCACTACATGCATCACTAAAGGGACTTCCATCTTCTCCGAAACAGGCGTTTCCACCAGGGCACCTTGGGAGCAGTGAGCAACTTTACCCGGGCTTCGAGGGCTCTGATCCTCTCCTGGGCAGCACCAAGCTGCCCAGCAAGCTGCAAATTTCTCTCCTGGAGCTCCTTGACCATGTCCATCGCCATTTTCAGGGTAATGTCAGGGGATCTGCGCTCGCTCCGCGCCTTGGTGAGGGAGGGGGTGATATAGGTTATCCGCCACTCAGCGCCGTGCCTCCCAGGGGTGAGAACGGCTTCAAGTTTGCCCTCTTTGATGTATCTCCTCACCTGTCTGGTGGAGATACCCAGGGTTTGGGCCACCTCAGCTATCGTTTGACCCTGGACACCCATAACCATGGACAAAGACTAATGACATTTTCCAGTTTTGTCAAGTCTTCAGAAAGGGCAAGAGGGCTTGTATTATTTGTTTTCGTTTGTTACACTATCTCCGTTGGAGGTCAAAAGGCTATGAGTGAAGATATAGTTCTAGGAAAAGTTGACGTCCGGCGTAAAGCTGATGTATTCATGTTATATTTCACCACCCGCCGACTGATTGCAGCCAAGCTTGGATCGGCACAGGCTGGGGTTGCCTGGTTCATTCTTGGGCCGCTCGGACCGCTGGCCGGGACATTCCTAGCCATGCGTCGGCAGGCACGAAAAGCCAAAGAGATAGATACGATGTTAACAGAGGGGACGCTGAAGGCTGGCAAAGATAACTTCGCAATTGAATACCAGGAGATAACAAAGGTCAAAGTGGAACAAGGAAAGCCTATCTCCTTGATCACTATCTTTTGTTCTGATAGAAAACAGGAGTTCATTCTGCCGCAGCGCAATCTGGATGAAGCCACCGATCTTCTCCGCCGCACCCTGGGAAGCAAGCTCTCCATCACCTAACAGCCGGCAAAAGGCACTGGTGATAGTATAGAATGGCATCAGCCAACAAGGCACCATGGCGGGGAAGGTCGGGCAATGCCAAGAGGGGCTGAGGGGCTTGAGGAAGGCAAATTTGTGAAGCAAATAGTTTTTGTCTCACCCAGTTCCTTAGGTGTCCTGCTGAGCCTCTAGGGGCTTGTGGTGGCATTTTACAATGATACCTCGGGATCGATTTTGATACTCTCATCATCTTCCTGGACCAGCCCTCTCGATAATAAAAAATGAGGAAGGAGGTAGCATGGCGAAAAAAGAGATCGTCTCGGGAATCCTGGTGGGGGTGACTGACGGCCCTAATATAATTATCAGTGTTAGGGATCAGGAAAGGAAGTTCCCCCTGGACTGCGACCTGACTGTTGAATGGGTTTACTCACGCATAGGTAAGAGGGTTATGTGTCAGATAGAGGATGGAAAAGTTACACAGGTGGTGTAAGTCTTGATAAAGAGCGAGAAAGGGCTTATAATTTATATATAGGGACTCTTAAGTCAATAGGCAGAGGCGAGTTAAAGATGGGACTTCAGGTGCGTTTATACATCCTGATAGGCTTGATGTTTGCCATTATCTACGGCATCATAGTGGGGGTGGGCAGCGCTATTGGGGTTGGGAGTTTTCTTGTCTACGGGCTTCTGGCGGTCTTCCTTGTCATCATTCAATACCTGATTGGCCCATCGATGGTCTCCTGGGCAATGAGGGTTAAATATGTATCCGAAACGGAACAGCCCGAGTTGCATCGCATGATTTCAGAGCTTGCCCGCTCTGCTGGGATACCGAAGCCGCGGGTCGGCATCTCACAGGTCCCAATTCCCAACGCCTTTGCCTTTGGCAGAACTATGAGGGATGCTCGGGTCTGTGTCACCGAGAGTCTCCTCAGGCTACTGAATAGAGATGAACTCAGGGCTGTGCTGGGACACGAGATCTCCCACATCAGGCACAGAGACATGGCGCTCATCACTTTCCTGAGCGTCTTCCCGTTGATAATCTACTATATTGCTCTGGGACTGATGTTCAGGGGGTCTGCGAGAGAAAATCGTGGCAACTTCCTCCCCCTTATCGGACTTGGTTTGCTGGTTCTATATTTTATTGCCAACCTGCTTGTTCTCTATGGCTCCCGGATCAGGGAGTATTACGCCGACCTGGGGAGTGTCCGACTCGGAAACAAGCCCCAACACCTGGCTACTGCTCTATATAAGCTGGTTTTCGGGAACGCCAGGGTTCCGAAGGAATCCCTTAAAAGGGCAGAGGGGGTCAAGGCATTCTTTGTCAACGACCCGTCCAGAGCACTTTATGAAGTTGGTGATCTGAGGGAGATCGATCTGGATATGAGCGGGACGATTGACAGCTACGAGCTGGATGCGCTCAGGTCTAAAAGGGTTCGCCTCGGCACAGGGGACCGGCTGCTGGAGTTGATGAGCACCCACCCCAATATGCTAAAGCGGATAAAGCACCTGTCGACGCTATCTTGAACCTCTCCGTAGAGCTTGCCCCCAAGCACAAACGAGGCTTCCGCCTCAAGAATCCGGTGATGACGGCATCGGGCACTTTTGGTTATGGCACCGAGTATGCCGAACTGGTGGATATTCAGAGGCTGGGCGCCATAATCTGCAAGGGAACGACGCTTGAGCCCCGCCCCGGGAACCCCCAGCCCCGCCTTGTCGAGACCGCCTCAGGGCTCCTCAATTCCATCGGGCTCCAGAACATCGGGGTGAGGGCACTGATCCAGGAGAAGGCCCCTATCTGGGCAACCTGGGAGGTTCCGGTGGTGGTGAACATCGCCGGGGAAAGCGTTGAGGAGTATGCCAAAATAGCCAGCATGCTCGAGGGGGTGGCCGGGGTGAGCGCCATTGAGATGAATATAAGCTGCCCAAACCTATCCCGCGGCGGCATGGAGTTTGGTTCAAACCCTCAAGCCGCGGCCGAGGTGACCAAAGCAGTAAAACGAGAAACGACCCTGCCACTAATTGTCAAACTGACCCCAAACGTAACCGATATCACCGAGATCGCCCGAGCCGTTGCCGAGGCAGGCGCTGACTCTCTGTCCCTCATCAACACCCTAGTGGGGATGGCCATTGACATAAAGAGGCGAGCCCCTGCCCTGGGCAATATCACTGGTGGGCTCTCGGGACCTGCAATCAAGCCTGTCGCCCTATACATGGTCTATAAGGTCGCCCGGAGTGTGGAGGTGCCGGTGATCGGCTGTGGGGGCATCTCAAGTGCCAATGATGCCCTGGAGTTCATTATGGCTGGGGCAACTGCGATCCAGGTGGGCACGGCAAGCCTGGCTAACCCCGGTGCCGCAATAGAGGTGCTGGGGGGGATAGAGCGCTTCATGGCGGAGGAGGGGATAGAAGATATATCCGGGCTGATTGGTATTGCCCAGAGTCTGAAGCGTTGACAGAATTTATATATTTTAGTTTTAGTATAAATATGGCAGCTTAAGGGAAAGCGAGAATAGGAGGCAAATATGAAAGGAAGCAAGTGGTTTGGGATTCTCATTGTTGTGGCTTTACTTCTAAGCTCGGCGATTGGCTCAGGGGTTAGCAACCTGGCAGCAGCGCCGGGGGTAGATGAGCAGATAAACCAGATCACCGTTATCTACCATGAGGACGGCAGCATGACGCGGGCTTCCGTTGCTGGCGGCAGCGAAGAGGAGGGATATATATTATTGGGGTTTAAGCTCTATGAAACCGCCACCTACCGCGTCAACCCGAAACACAGCGGACAACCAGCTAACGCAGTCATCGGTGAGATTGCCTCAGCCTTTGAGGCTTGGGATGATGTAACAGGGGGTGAGCAATTCAACGACACAGTTTCTACCACAACCAAACAGGGAAGCCGTTACGATGGTCAAAATACAATATCCTGGGTAAATCTAAGGCCTGGGGTTGTGGCACAAACCACAATTTGGTACCAGAAAGTCGAGGGTGATTATGACAGAATAGTTGAGTTCGACATCTGCTTCAACAGGTTGTACCGCTGGGGGATTGACCCCGATGACGAAGGCGAAATCACTATAAATGCCTTCGATATTCAGAACGTGGCAACTCATGAAGCTGGTCACGTTGTCGGGCTGGGTGACCTCTACGAAAGCTACAACAGCTACCTGACAATGTATGGCTATACTTCTAGGGGAGAAGTTCAAAAGATCTCTCTTGAGGAGAAAGACATATCCGGTGCCCAGCTTATATACGGATCGTTATAGAATAAGTAGCGTTAGGTTGTGGCTGCGGGGGGCTGGCGGAGCCAGCCCCCCTTGCGTCAGTACCACGAGTAGCCCTATTTCCCAACGCAGAACCTGCTGAAAATCGCCTCCAAAAGCTCCTCCCTCACCGTCTCCCCGGTGATCTCGCCAAGCGCATTTAGGGCCGCGGTGAGGTCGATGGTGATAAAATCGTCAGGCAAGGAGGCTTCAATTCCTGCCTCAGCTTGAGCAAGACTCCGCTCCGCCCTCTCCAGGGCATCCTTATGGCGCGGGTTTGAGACGAGCAGGGAATCGGAGGTGAAAACCCTGCCCCCCAGGGCTATGCTCACCATCCTCTCCTCAAGCTCCTGAAGCCCCTCCCCCGTAAGGGCTGAGGTGAAAACAAAAGGCCTGGAGAGTTCCTCAACCTCCGCCATCTTCGGCAGGTCGCACTTATTGGCGACAACAAGCACCTCTTTCTCATCAAGCATGTCCATGATTTCCTGGTCAGATTTCGTGAGCGGCGCGCTGACATCGATTACCAGCAGAACAAAGTCGGCCTCTCTAATTGCGCGGCGGCTTCGCTCCACCCCGAGCGCCTCCACGAGGTCTTTGCTCTGAGCAATCCCCGCAGTATCAACAAGGACGAAGGGCACCCCTTTGATGTTTACCACCTCCTCAAGGGTATCGCGAGTGGTGCCGGGAATAGGGGTGACGATGGCACGGCTCTCACGGAGTAGGCAATTGAGGAGGCTAGATTTTCCCACATTAGGGCGCCCCACAATAGCAGTCCTCACCCCCTGGCGATAGATCATTCCAGCATCGGCGCTGGAGATAAGCTCCCTAAGGCTCTGGCGTGCCCTCCTTAGAGGCTCAAGCACCTCCTGCTCCTCTATCTCATCCTCAGGGAAGTCGATCCTGGCGGTGAGGTAGGCAAGGATGGGCATAAGCTCAGCGCGCACCTTCCTCACCGGCTCCGAAAGCCTCCCTCCAAGCCCCTGAACCGCCACCCGCAGGCTCGCCGCAGTCTTTGCCTGAACCACATCAAGGACTGCCTCCGCCTGCGCCAGGTCTATTCTCCCGTTTAAGAAGGCTCTTAAGGTAAACTCGCCGGGATTGGCCATCCTTGCCCCATAGCGCAACATAAGCCCGAGGACATGCTGAAGGGGCATCGGGCCTCCATGGCAGTTGACCTCCACCATGTCCTCCCTGGTATAGGTATGTGGCGCTTTCATATAGGCGACAAGAACCTCATCAACGACCTCACCGCTCTCGGGATCAATGATGTGTCCATAGACGAGGCGGCGGTTTAGTAGAGGTCTATCGAAGACCTTTTTGACGGTGGCGAGGGCATCCTTTCCACTCAAACGGACAATGCCAATCCCGCCCTCGCCAATGGGTGTTGAGATGGCGACGATAGTATCCTGATACATGGTGCGGTCAAAAGATATAATACAGCTCCTGCCCCAGCTCAGCAAGGGAAAACCGCCGAAGCTACCCTTGACGGGTAAGACGGGGGGTGATACCTTACGATAAATCGTCTTGAGCAAAGCATGAAGCAAAACAATAGGAGATCGAAAAACAGCAGACCAAAGGTTCTCGGGATCAGCCGCAACATCTTCTTCCTAGGCTGGGTGAGCTTCCTCACCGATGTTTCCAGCGAGATGATCTTCACCATCCTCCCCCTTTTCCTGATGAACGTCTTGGGGGTGGGAACGGCGATCATCGGCCTCATCGAGGGGGTCGGCGAAAGCGCTGCCACCCTTATGAAGATAGTGAGCGGATGGCTCAGCGATCGATTAGGAAGGCGAAAGGGCTTAACCACTTTGGGCTATACCCTTTCCACCATCGCCAAGCCTTTTCTTTACTTCGCCGGCATCTGGGGCTGGGGCTCGGTGATGGCGGTTAAATTCGCTGACCGGGTAGGGAAGGGGATCCGAACATCGCCCCGCGATGCCCTAGTCGCCGATTCCACAACCCCCGAGGAGATGGGGAGAGGCTTCGGCTTCCATCGAGCCATGGATACCTTTGGAGCGGTGATCGGCCTTATTGGAGCAGCCCTTATCGTCTTCTTTCTTCAAAAGGGGGCTGTCCTCCTCTCCGGGAGCACCTTCCAATGGCTGGTCATCATCGGGGTTGTCCCTGCGGTGATGGCGGTGCTTGTTCTTATTCTCTTCGTGCGCGAAGTGGGGGCTTCCCGCCTGCGGCGGGAAGCCCCCACTTCCCCAGCCCCTCCCACCAGAGGGCGCCTCGACAGCAGATTTATGCTTTTTCTGGGGATAATAGTGATCTTTACCCTGGGCAACTCCACCGATGCCTTCCTTATTCTGAGAGCCCAAAATATCGGGTTTTCGGTCGTCGACATCCTTATGCTGCTTATCCTGTTCAACTTCATCTATGCGGCGACAGCACTCCCCTCAGGGATGCTCTCCGACCGACTGGGGCGGAAAGTGGTCATCGTCGCCGGGTGGGGGGTCTATGCCCTGACCTATCTGGGATTTGCCCTGGCATCAGCACCCCGGCATGTCATTGTGCTCTTTGCCCTCTATGGGCTTTATTACGGGGCGGCGGAGGGGGTAACCAGGGCCTTTGTCGCCGACATAGTGCCCGAGGAGCGGAGAGGAACTGCCTATGGTCTTTATCATGGGGCAGTAGGGCTCAGCCTGCTTCCAGCGAGCGTCATCGCCGGCGTCCTCTGGCAAGCAGTAAACCCCGCAGCGCCGTTCTTCTTCGGAGCAGTTATGGCCGGGGCAGCAATGCTGGGGCTGGCGATACTTATCCGGGAATAGAAAGCCTTGCCAGCCATGTGATCCGCTTCAGGGTGTTGCCAGTAACGTAGACATAATGTAACATTGTTAGGGAGGAGAAATTTATGGAAGAAAGGGTGGCGATCTTTATAGACGGGAGCAACCTGTATCATGCCCTGCGGGCAAACTTTGGGCGCTATGACCTAAACTTCGCCGAGTTTGCTCGCAAGCTCTGTGGCGAAAGGCGGCTGTTCCGAACATACTATTACAACGTCCTGCAGGACCCGGCCCAGCGGGCTGAAGGCTACCGCGAGCAGCAGGATTTCCTCAATGCCCTTCGCGAAATGCCATATCTGGAGGTGCGGCTTGGAGGCACCAAGCTTGCGCAGGGCATCCCTGTGGAAAAGGGCATCGATGTTATGCTTGCCACTGACCTGCTACACTTTGCCTGGAACAACCTCTATGACGTGGCAGTGCTGGTGAGCGGTGATTCTGACTTCGCCTATGCCCTGCAAGCAGTGAAGAACATGGGCAAACATGTTGAGGTAGCCTACTTTGAAAGCAATATATCCCGGGACCTCCTGGATGTCTGTGATAACAGGCACCTTCTTGACCGGAGCTTCTTCAAGGGGCTGTGGATCGGCAGGCGCCCCAAGCGCAAAAGAACAGCCCGGACGACAGCCCGAACTGGCCACACTTAAGATGACAAATACGCCCCGTGATGGGCATTAACGTCTGTATTGGAGACGCATATCGCTTAAGAAGGCATGGGATGGTATAATAATCTTACGGTCATCTTTCCAGCGTTATGTTATCTATCAGCCTCGTCCTCCCGATCCGCACCGCCATCGAGACCAGTGCCGGGCGGTCTATCCGGTCAAGCTCCAGAAGCGTATCCGGGTCAGCGATGCTCACATAGTCGATCTTAGCCAGCGGCTCACTATTTATCAGGGCAATCATCTCCCCTCTTATCCTCCCCGCATCCCTCTCACCCCTCTCCCAGAGCCCCTTGGCGAGGCCCAACGCCTTCCAGAGCACCAACGCAGCACGGCGCTCCTCGGGATTAAGGTAGATATTCCGGCTGCTCATCGCCAGCCCATCGGGTTCTCGAACTGTGGGGACAGCAACTATCTCCAGGTTCATATTGAGATCAGCGACCATCTTTTTGATCACTAGTAGCTGCTGAGCATCCTTCTGCCCGAAGTAAGCTTTAGTCGGCTCCACGATGTTGAAGAGCTTGGCAACCACCGTCGCCACCCCCCTGAAGTGTCCGGGGCGGAAGGCACCCTCAAGCCTCTCAGTGACCCTCTCAACCTCCACCCAACTACTGAAGCCCTCAGGATACATCTCCTCGGTATCAGGCATGAACACAATATCGGTTCGCTCCTTTTCCAGCATAGCGAGGTCGCGCTCCGGGTCGCGGGGGTAGGTGGCAAAATCCTCACTAGGGCCGAACTGGGTAGGGTTTACAAAGATGCTGACAACTACAGTCTGGTTCTCTGCCCTGGCCCGTCTCACCAGCTCAAGGTGCCCCTCATGGAGATAGCCCATCGTGGGCACAAAGCCAATCAGCTCCGCCATCTTCCGTCTGAGCCTTCGATATTCTTGAATCTCGGTTACAACCCTCATGCTACCTCTCAAGAGGAGTGGGCAAGCTCTTCGATGATACTCTCGTCCATGGTGTAGCTTTGCTTAGCGGTTGGGAAGCCGCCAGCCCGAACCTCAGAGATATACTCAGCAAGCGCCCTCCTGATCTCTTCAGCAAGCCGGGCGTATTGCTTGGCATGCTTGGGGACGAAGTCGGTGAAAAGACCGAGCAGGTCGCTTATTACCTGCACCTGCCCGTCGCAGTCCTTCCCCGCCCCGATGCCAATGGTGGGCACACTCACCCTCTCCGTGATCAGCTTTGAAAGGGGTGCCGGGACCGACTCAAGCACGATCGAGAATGCCCCTGCCTCTTCCAGCGCTTTAGCATCGCTCAAGAGGCGAGCTGCCACCTCGCGGCTCTTCCCAATAACCTTGTAGCCACCGAGCTGATGCACCGATTGTGGGGTGAGCCCAATATGACCCTGAACCGGTATCCCGCACTCCACCAGTCTCCTCACCGTCTCGGCGACAAACTCACCCCCCTCAAGCTTCACTGCCTGTGCTCCCCCCTCCTGAATAAAGCGCGCTGCATTTTTGAGGGCATCGTAGGTTGAGGTATAATAGGTCATAAATGGCATATCGCCCACCACCAGGGCTCGCCTGGTGCCCCTAACTACAGCCTTGGTGTGATGGATCATCTCATCCATGGTCACCGGGATGGTGGACTCATACCCCAGAATAACCATACCGAGGCTATCCCCAACAAGTATTATCGGCACCCCAGCCTCGTCAAGCAGCTTCGCAGTGGAATAATCGTAGGCGGTGAGCATGGGGATCTTCTCACCCCTCTTCTTCATGTCTTTGATGTCACCAATAGTAATCCTCACTTCTCCCCTCCACTAAATGACTCCAGCCTCCTCGCTTACGCCAGTAATAGCATTGTTCTGGTCAACATACACAAGGCGGGGCCTAATCTCTCGGGCCTCGTTTTCAGCCACGCTCTCGTAGGAAAGGATGATAACCGTGTCTCCCTTTGCCACCAGTCTCGCCGCCGCGCCATTGATGCAGATCACCCCAGACCCCCTCTCCCCCTCGATGGCATAGGTCTCAAACCTGGCCCCATTGTTTATATTCAAGACATGAACCATCTCATAGGGCAAGATGTCCGCCGCCTCCATAAGCAGCCCATCTATTGTGATGCTACCCTCGTAGTCTATGTTCACCTCCGTCACTCGCGCTCTATGAATCTTGCCCTTTAGCATCGTCCTCATCCTTCACCTCCTAAAAGGGTTATTTTGGATGCCGGAGAAGCTCCTCAAGCTCCCTCGCCCTTCCCCCATCGATCCTACCCTTCCCTAACGCGATCGGGATGGTCTTCAAGCCAAGCTCTCGATACGCCAAAAGTAATTCCGGTGCCCTTGCCTCAAGTGCCTCGAGGTGTTTTTTGATTGTCCCCAGGTCGCCGCGGGCAATGGGTCCGGTGAGGCAATGAGGCAGACCAACATTAGTAATGTTATTGACCGTCCCCTGAAGTAACGGCAGCAGGGCTTTGGTTGCCTCCGCCGTGGACACCCCGAAAAACTGCCAGAGATCGGTGGCCAGCTTCACCAAGGTGACAAAGTAGTTACAGGCAATCACCGCCGCTGCATGATAGAGAACCTTGTCGCCGGGCCCCAGTTTCACCCAACTACCGTCAAGGGCGAAGGCCATCTCCTTTAGCGTGTCAAAAAGCGTGCCCTCTGCCTCAAGGGCAAAGGTGGAGCCAGGCAGGTTATCTATGGCATGGGCAATGCTGGCAAAGGTCTGGAGGGGGTGAAATCCCCCAACCCAAGCCCCCATCTGCCTCGCCGGCTCCAGAATATCAAGTGAAGCTGCCCCGCTGCAGTGAACCACGCTTTGCCCCCGGTGCCATTTGAGCTGAGCCACCACCGGTGCAATGGAGTCGTCGGGGGTGGTAACAAAAACAAGCTCAGCCACATCAGCCACCCCCTGCCCCCCATCGTATATCCGGCAGCCACCAACCATGCCCGCCAGCCTCTCCGCCGATGACCTGGTGCGGCTTGAGACCGCCACCACAGGATAGCCTCTCCTGGCAAGCCTCACCGCCAGCGCAGTGCCCACAGTCCCCGCCCCAATAAACCCGATCTGGATCACCCTTACCCCCCCACAAAAGGTACTTTCCCTCTAAGGGCTAGCGCCTCGACACCGCTATATCCCTTACCGCGGGAATGCCGGCCAAGGATTCCGCCTGGGTCACCGCCCTCACTACTGCGATAGCCACCACCTCCGCCGCCACCACGCCCAACATGGTCACCTCAGCCTGCCTATCCCCTAATGAAAGGGCGAAAAGGGCATCACCGTCGCCCGTGGTGTGAACCGGTCGGATAGCCCTGACCAAGCCATGATGCGCCATCTGAGCAAGCTTAGTGGCCTGCACCTTGTTGAGGCGGGCATTGGTGGCAACAACCCCTATAGTAGTACTGTCACGAGGCGCTCTCCAAAGCCCCTGCCCCTGTTTAAGAAGCTCCATGGTGCTCAGAAAGCCTCCCCCATCAGCACGAGGACCAGCGATGATCTCTCCCGTCTCAGGATCAACAACATCCCCAACAGCGTTGACGGCAACAATAGCCCCCACAATAATGTCATCGAGAATCCTCAGGCTCGCCGTCCCCAAACCACCCTTGGTCACCCTCTCGGGTCCGAGTATCTTACCTACAGTAGCTCCCGTGCCGGCACCAACGCTCCCCTCAGCCACCTCCCTGTCCGTGGCCGCAAGGCAGGCCTTATAACCCTCCTCCGGCCCTGGTCTCACCCTGGCGCTACCAATGCGGAGATCGCTAAGGACTGCGGTGGGCACGCTGGGGACCCTGACCTCGCCTATCTCTAAGCCGTAGCCCCGCTCCTCTAGGTAGCGCATCACTCCACCGGCAGCATCGAGGCCAAAGGCACTCCCCCCGCTGAGGAGAACGGCATGGATCCTCTCCACCACATGGGTAGGGCAAAGAAGAGAGTCAATCTGCCTAGTGCTTGTTGCAGAACCTCTCAGGTCTACGCCCCCCACCGCCCCCCGCTCACAAAGGACCACCGTGCAACCGGTCGCCGCCTCTTTATCGGTGTAATGCCCCACCTTAATACCGGGAACATCAGTAATGGCGTTGTACATCTCGACCCTCAAAAAACAAAGCCTCCTCGGGCACTGCCCGAGGAGGCAAGATAATAGCCCTTACCATTTTGCCGTCTCGGTCGTGACCGATCCAAGCGACATATTTATCTACAGGACTCTAACTCGATGAAAGCTCACCGCCAACAAAGGTCGATGGCAAAAAAATTATACCACATTTCTCCACGACGTCAAGAGGGCAAATGAAAATAGGAAACTCACAGATTCAGGGCTACCGCATTGAAATGCCCCCATCTCCATTGACAGAAGCCAATAAGGTATAGTAAAGTCGGCTAAACTCGAGTTAGCAAGAAAAGGAGGAGAGCCGCAATGGACAAAGACAAATACTGGAAGGCGCCAGTATTTGTCCTGATTATCCTGACGATCGGCGCACTGATACTGGCATGTCACAGGCCGGCGCCTCCGGGCACCCTGACCATAGTTAAAGGACCCAAGAACCCGGGGACACAATGGATACCTGCAGGATACAGCTACACCACCGATATTGTGATGCTTCAGTTAAAGCTTACGGCCGCGGGGGAGAACGTCGAGATCTTATCCATCACCTTCAGAGCCGCAGGCACGGGTAATGATGCTACCGGAATAGCTTCGGTCAGACTTTATGTTGACCTAGACGACAATGGTTTTGTCGGCAGTGATGATGTGCCGCTTGGGACTCCCCAGAGCTATGGAATCAATAACGGCACAGTTACCTTTGCCAACCTCACCCGCGTGATAGCCGATGGAGAAACAGAGTACTGGCTTGTTATCTATGATTTCACTCCTGACATAAGGAAGGGGGAGACTTTTGAGATAAGTGTGGAGGATATAGAGGCAACGGGGGAGACCTCGGCACAGAAGATAACGCCAAGCCTCGGGGGCCTCGTCGGGGTTGCCGAAGTTGGCTGTCCCCCTTGAGGGTAACCGGCTAAGCCAGTCTGGCTTAGGAAGTAAGGGGGGTCGCTGACAGCATAGCTGTCAGCGACCCCCCTTGACACCTGGGACAAAAATAGGTGCCCCGCCCTCTTAGAGCAATCCGCTCGATCGGGGTACCACAGACTGGGCAAGGCCTACCCTTCCCACGGGGGACTTTGAAAAAGCAATGGGCATCGCCTCGCTGTCCATTGGGGCGTCGGAAATTCCTCATCGTTGCCCCCTTGTGGGCAATGCCACTCTCCAGAACCTCTCTTATAGCAGCGTATAGCCGCCTGACCTCATCTTCTGAAAGGTCGCGAGCGCTCTTTTGCGGATGAATCTGCGCCCTAAACAGGGCTTCATCGGCATAGATATTGCCGATGCCAGCAATTAAGCGCTGATCCAAGAGCACCGCCTTGATCGGCGCTGAGCGTCCCCGCAATAGCTCACCCAGAAACTGCGGGGTAAAACTGGTGCCCAGTGGCTCCGGGCCGAGCCCGCCGACCACACTATCCTCATCATTCACCAGCCACATTGCACCGAGCTTGCGTGGGTCAGAGAAGATGAGCCTGCTTCCGTCATCAAAACAGAAGGAGGCTCTTATATGGCGGTCGGGCTCTGGGTAGTTCAGGAGTAATAAGCCGCTCATCCTTAGGTGAAGGATAAGCGCCTCGCCGCTTGAGAGATGAAAGATGAGGTATTTGCCCCGTCTTTCCAGCCCACAAATAGCCTGACCAACAAGCCGACGGCGAAATTCCTCAGCCGCTGGCTGGCGCACCGCCTTAGGCCAGTTAAGGGATACCCCAGCAAAACGACGACCAATTATCTTGGGAAGAAGCTCCCTTCTTATCGTCTCTATTTCCGGTAACTCAGGCATCCCCTCTCAGTCCCCCATCTCCCCCCAGTTCCTGCCTATTTTAACCTCCACCTTTAAGGGGACGCTCAAGGTCATAGCTTTGGGCATTATCTCCTCAACAAGCCCTCTCATCACCTCAAGCTCCCCCCGGGGCACCTCAAATAAAAGCTCATCATGGATCTGGAGGATCATCCTGCTCTCTAGCCCCAGCTCGTCCATCCTTCGCTTCAGCCCGATCATGGCTAGTTTGATGATATCGGCGGCAGTCCCCTGAACCGGCATGTTCACCGCCATACGCTCGGCTGCTGACCTCACCTGAGCATTGGAGGAGTTGATCTCCGGGATGTATCGCCTCCTCCCCAGCAAAGTCTGGACATAGCCCCGCTCCCTCGCCTCTTGTTTGGTGGCATCCAGATACTGCTTCACCCTGGGATACTTCTCAAAGTAGGAATAGATGAACCGAGCCGCCTCCTCGCGGGATAGCTCCGTTACCTGCTCTAGACCATAATCGCTCATCCCGTAGATTACCCCAAAGTTAACCGTCTTTGCCACCCGCCTCATGTCGGGGGTTACCTTTTCTCTGGCGACACCGAAGACCTCCGATGCGGTTGAGGCATGGATGTCCTCATCACGAGCGAAGGCGGCAATGAGAAGAGGTTCCTGTGAAAGATGGGCCAAAACACGGAGTTCGATCTGGGAGTAATCGGCGGAGAGCAGAAAGTTATCACCAGACGGGTCAGCTATAAATGATCTCCGCATCTGCCTGCCCAGCTCGCCTCGAACAGGGATATTTTGAAGGTTGGGGTCACTTGAGGAGAGACGCCCGGTGGCGGTGCTTGTCTGGCTGAAGCTGGTATGCACCCTTCCCGTTTTGGGGTTGATTAGGGTAGGGAGGACATCAACATAGGTGGACTTTACCTTCATTAGCTGTCGATATTCCAAAAGCTGCTCCACCACTGGGTGGGTACCCTTGAGCCCTTCAAGAACAGCAGCATCTGTGGAGTAGCCACTCTTTGTCTTGCGGGCTCTGGGCAATTTCAGCTCCTCAAATAGGACCCTGCCCAGTTGCTGGGGGGAGTTTATGTTGAACTTGTGACCAACCCAGTTATAGACCTCTGCCTCTAATTCCGCCATCCTTCGCCCCAGGCTATGCGACATCTCCCTCAAGAAATCGGCATCGATGGCTACCCCGTTCCTCTCCATCCAGACCAGCACCGGAACTAGGGGCATCTCTACCTGCGCAAAAAGCGACCACAGCCCTTTCTCCCTTAGCTCCGGCTCAAGCAACTCCCTCAGTCTACCGGTCATATCAGCATCGGCACAGGCATACTCCGCGGCAGAATCTATGCCCACATCAGCCATCAAAGCCTGTCTTGACCCTGAGCCGATGAGTGCACTTATGGGGGTCATCTCCATCCCCAGTCTGCTGAAGGCGAGAGCCTTAAGGCTAAGCGTTTTCTCACCCAGCAGGTGGGCAGCGATCATAGTATCAAAGCTGAGGTTTTCGAGCTCCACCCCATGCTCGGCAAGGACGATCATGTCATAATTGCCGTTGTGAGCTATCTTGGCAATTTCAGGGGCTTTGAGGACGGGCTTAAGCCTCTCAAGAACCTGTCCTAGAGGAAGTTGCTCTCCCACCCTGTGCCCAATGGGCAGGTAATAGGCCATGCCCGGGGTCATGGATAAAGCGATGCCCACCAGTTCGGCGCGCATTGCCTCCTTGCTGGTCGTCTCCAGGTCGATGGCAAACGATTTTGCTCTGGAGAGCTCAGCGACAAGCTCATCAAGGGCTTCTAAGGTACGGACAATACGATAGTCACGCTCTGCCGCCTTTGCCACCCCACTGGCCGGGGGAAGTGCCTCCTGAGGGAGCTTCCCCAGAAGGCTTACAAACTCAAGCTCACGGAAAAGCTCCACCACCCTGCCCCGGTCATAGCCGCGGATATTGCAGCGTGCGAGGTCAAGTGTCACCGGCACCTCTCTGACAATAGTGGCAAGCTCCTTGCTCTGCCGTGCCAGCTTCTCATTTTCCCGCAGAATCTCCCGAAGTTTGGGTGGGGTGACCTCATCGATATGCTCATAGATACCATCGATACTTCCGAACTCTCGGATGAGTTTTGTAGCAGTTTTCTCCCCGATTCCAGGCACCCCAGGAATATTGTCTGAGGGGTCTCCCTTGAGCCCCTTCAAATCTGCGATTTGAAAGGGCTCAAGGCCATACCTCTGGCGCACCGCCTCCTCATCATAGAGTATAGTATCACCAAAGGGTCTCCCCGGCCGTGGCACAAGCACCCGCACTTGGTCAGAAACGAGCTGAATAGTATCGGTATCCCCGGTGACGATGATGGTATCAATACCCCCCTCACTCGCCTGACGGCAAAGGGTTCCGATCACATCGTCCGCCTCATAGCCCTCCGCCTCAAAGGTAGGCATGCGGAAGGCGGTCACAAGCTCTCTTACCCGCTGGAACTGATTCCTCAGTTCCTCCGGGGCTCCGGGGCGCTGTGCCTTATAGCCCTCAAACTTTTGATGTCTGAAGGTAGGCCCAGGATAGTCAAAGGCGATGGCATAATGGGTGGGTTTGAGCTCGTTGAGCACCTTAAGCAGCATGAGTGCAAAGCCATAGACCGCACTCACTAGCTCCCCCGTCTTGCTTACGATCAGCGGTTGCTGTATCGCATGAAAGGCTCGATGGACAAGCGCATTCCCGTCGAAGAGCACAAGTAATGGTTTCCCCCCCGCCATATGAAAACACCTCAAACCTCAGCTTGGCTTCATTATAGCAGAAAAGCAGTCGAGGGCGAAGCAAAGCTCATTGATTCATGCACGGTTTGTGATATACTCTTGAGCAGAAGCGAAAATAGGTGAGATAGATGAAAGGAAAAGACCTGCTCTCCATCGCCGACCTTACTAGCAAGGAAATCTGGCAGCTCATAACCAGCGCCACCAAGATAAAGCAGGACTATAGAAGGCCATTCCTTCTGGGAAAGAGCCTCGCCTTAATCTTCGAAAAGCCCTCGCTGCGCACCAAGGTCAGCTTTGACCTTGCCATGCGCGAGCTCGGGGGGCATGCCATTTACCTCTCCCAAAGCGAGGTGGGGTTGGGAAAGCGTGAGCCGATCTCCGATGTAGCCCAGGTTCTCAGTCGCTATGTCGACTGCATTGTTGTCCGAACCTTCTCCCATCAGGATGCGGAAGAGCTTGCCCGGTACGCCACCATCCCGGTCATTAACGGGCTCACCGACGAGGAGCACCCCTGTCAGGCCCTCTCCGACCTCCTGACGATCTATGAAAAGAAGGGGAAACTGAAGGGATTGACCCTAGCCTTTATCGGAGATGCCAATAACGTTGCCAATAGCCTTATTCTGGCAGCCTCCCTCGTCGGGATGAACTTCAGGATCGCCTCCCCCAATGGCTATCAGGTCAAGGAAAGGGTCTTAAGTCTCGCCCGGCGTTTTGGTTCAGTAAGCGGGGCTACCATCCTCCTAACCGAGGAGCCAGCCACCGCCGCCGAGGGCGCTGATGTAGTCTATACCGATGTCTGGACGAGCATGGGACAGGAAGCGGAGGCAGAGCATCGCCGCAAGGTGTTTGCCAGATATCAGGTTGATGAGGCACTTCTAGCAAAGGCTCATGAGGATGCCATCTTTATGCATCCCCTGCCAGCTCATCATGGTGAGGAGATCGCCAAGGGGCTTCTCGATTCGCCCCACTCGGTCGTCTTCGACCAGGCGGAGAACAGGCTCCACCTTCAGAAGGCGTTACTACTTAGCGTAATAGCTGGAATATCATGACTAAACCAATCGTCGCCATCGTCGGTAGACAAAATGTGGGCAAGTCCACCCTCTTTAACCGCATCGTGGGCGAGGATCGTGCCATCGTGGAGGACGCTCCCGGGACAACCCGGGACCGTGTCTATGCCGATACCTCCTGGAGGGGATTGCCCTTCACCATTGTCGATACCGGTGGACTGGAGCCGGACCCCTCCTCAGACATATCCCAGAGGGTCAAGGAGCAGGTAGAGGTGGCCATAGCCGAGGCAGATGCCATCATCTTCCTGGTAGATGTCGTCGATGGGGTAACCCATACAGACCATGACATAGCAAACATGCTCCGCCGCACCCCAAAGCCAGTAGTACTTGCTGCAAATAAAGCAGATAACCCAAAGCGTGAGGCGGAGGCAGTCCAGTTTTATGAGCTCTCCATTGGCGACCCGATTCCCATCAGCGCCTACCATGGCACCGGCACCGGGGAGTTGCTCGATAGGGTTACCAGCCTCCTGCCATCACCACCACCCACAGAGGAGGTAGAAGAAAGGATAAGGGTGGCTATTGTCGGTCGACGTAATGTGGGGAAGTCAACCCTCTTAAATGCCATCCTGGGAGAGGAGAGGGCCATCGTGAGCGAGATTCCGGGGACAACCAGAGACGCCATTGATACCCCACTCATTTTTGATAACCAGCCCATGCTCCTCATCGATACCGCAGGGATCCGGCGCCGAGGCAGAGTGGAGATGGGAATTGAACACTATAGCGTAATAAGGGCGCTCCGAGCCATCTCCAGAGCGGATGTCGCCCTCCTCGTTACCGATGCCACAGAGGAGGCTACTACAGCTCAGGATATGCACATCGCAGGCTATATCAGGCAGGCTTTCAAGGGAATAGTGTTGGTGGTCAATAAATGGGACCTGGCTCGCGAGCGGGATGTTGCCCAATACACCCAGATGATTCGAAAAAAGCTCTGCTTCATGCCCTATGTTCCCATCCTATTCACCTCAGCCAAATTTGGAGAGGGTGTGGACAAGGTTCTGCCCACGGCCAAGAAGGTATTCGAGGAGAGAGCCAAGCGCCTCTCCACCCCCCAGGTTAATAGCGTAGTGAGCGAGGCAGTAGTATCCCACTCCCCACCAACAGTAGCCGGCAGAAGGCTCAGGATTCTCTATGCCACCCAAGCCGAGACAAGCCCCCCCACCTTTGTCTTCTTCGTGAACGACCCGAAACTCGTGCACTTTTCCTATCAACGCTATCTGGAGAATAAGCTGAGAGATGCCTTTGGCTTTGCCGGCACACCGCTTCGACTCATCTTCAAAAGCAGGAGAGAGGGATGATAATAGCAAAGTTCATCGTCATCATTTCTCTGGGCTATCTAATCGGCGCTATCCCCTCCGGCATTCTGGTGGGCAGGCTCACCAAGGGGATAGACGTGAGGGAATATGGCAGCGGCAGCACTGGGGTCGCCAACGTGCTGCGCACTCTGGGGATAGGGGCCGGGGTTGCCGTCTTTGCTGCCGACCTTACCAAAGGGGCTTGCTCGGTGCTCATAGCTGGGGCTATCGTCGGCTCCGGCTCTTCCATGCTTCATGCTGCTATGGTGGCGGCTGCCCTAGCCGCCATAATCGGACATAACTGGCCGATATATATCGGCTTTCAAGGCGGGCGGGGGGTTACCACCGGCTTTGGCGGGCTTTTGGTCATGGCCTGGCCGGTCGCACTCGCCTGTTTTGGGGTATTCCTTGTTGTAGTTGCATTATCCAGATACGTATCCCTGGGCTCCATCCTTGGGGTAACTAGCGTGATAGTTGTCATGCTCCCCCTCTCCCTTCTGAGAATCGAGCCCCTCGCCTACCTTGCTTTTTCCATAGTGGCAGGGGGCATAATCATATTTCGGCACCGCGAAAACATCGCAAGGCTTTTAGCGGGAACGGAGCGAAAATTGGGGGAGAGGGCAGATAAGAGGAGCAGGCAGTGAAGGTCGCTATTATCGGCACCACTAGCTGGGGCACAACCTTGGGGATAGTCCTCGCCCGAAGGGGGATAAGGGTAAGCCTCTGGGCAAGAACAGAGGATGAAGCAAATAAACTGAGGCGGGATGGGGAGAACACTGCCCATCTGCCGGGAATTCCCTTCCCCCCTGAGCTATCAATTACAAGCTCAACAGAGGAGGCACTCACAGAGGCAGTCCTGGTTATCCTTGCTGTCCCCTCACGCACCATGCGGGGTAATGTCAAGGCGATAAGAAGCTACCTCGATAGTTCGATGCTCATCCTGAGCGCCGCCAAGGGGCTGGAGGTTGACACTGCAAAACGGATGTCACAGGTTATTGCCGAAGAGCTTGACCCCCCCCCACACCCAAGAATCTGTGTCCTCTCCGGACCAAATCTCTCCAGAGAGATCGCCCAGGGGCTGCCAGCATCAACGGTGATTGCTGCCGAGGATAGCTATGTCGCCGGCAAGGCCCAGGAGATAATGAGCTCGCCAACGTTTCAGGTTTACACCAGCGGCGATGTGGTTGGGGTGGAACTGGGTGGGGCGCTCAAGAACATTGTCGCCCTGGGCGCTGGCATGCTCGACGGCCTGGGCTATGGCAGTAATGCCAAGGCAGTCTTTATATCGCGAGGACTCGCCGAGATCACCGAACTGGGGGTCGCCGCTGGGGCAAGCCCCCTTACCTTCATCGGGCTTGCCGGACTGGGCGACCTTCTGGCCACCTGCTCAAGCCCCCTAAGCCGAAATCGCACCCTTGGCGAGGGACTGGCCAGGGGGCGCTCCCTTGGCGAGATAAGGGCATCAATGACAAGCGTAGTTGAGGGGATCGATACCGCCGCTGCCGCCCGCAAAATGGCGCACAGGCTTGGCGTGAAGATGCCCATCACCGAGCAAATCTACCAGGTTCTCTTTGAGGGTCTTCACCCCCGACGCGCAATGGCAGAGATAATGGGTGGCGAGGCAAAAACAGAATTCAGATAACCCTCACCCTCCCAGATCACCAAACTGGTAGAGGATAGCCGCAGCCGCCACCAGCCCCGCCGTCTCGGCACGCAGTATCCGACCCCCCAGGGTAATGGGCACTATCCCCCACCGGCGGGCAAACTCAACCTCAGAGACTGAAAATCCCCCCTCGGGACCGATGAAGAGGTTGAGCGCTTGCGGAGCCTCTTTGATGTCCGCCAGCGCAGCGCGTAGGCTGAGCTCCCTCTCCCCTTCCCAGAGAAGCAACGAGATGCCGGACACAGACCGGCATGCCTCATCAAAAGGCATCGCTGGATATAGAATGGAAAGCCTCGCCCGTCTCGACTGCTCGGCTGCTTCCATAATAATCCTCTGCCATCGGTTCATTTTGTTATCGGCAACATCAACGATGCTTCGCTCGCAAAAAAGGGGGACAAAGCCCCTGATGCCGAGCTCTGTCCCTTTCTGGAGAACAAACTCAAACTTATTGCTCTTGAGTAGCGCCTGGTAAAGGGTGATTTGAGTTGCCGGCTCGTTGGTTGAGAGGACTTTGTCACGCACTATGCCCTTTACACCCCCCCTCTCCACGCTACTGATCTCGACCAGATACTCCCAACCGCTATTATCGAGGAGAATGATCTCATCCCCAGGGCCGAGCCTCAGCACATCTCGCAGCCGATGAACCAGCCTGCCGCTGATAGCTACATAACACTGGCTGATACATTCAGGGGGGATAAAGAAGCGGTTCATTTTATTCCGTGGCCTGTGCCACCACCGTCCGCCACTCCCCTTCAGAGAGCACATCTATTACCGTTGCCCCTGCCTCGCCTATTTTTTCATTCACCTCTTCCAGATACCGGGAAATGATGCCACCAGCGATAAGCAGTCCCCCAGGCTTAAGGGACCTCACCATGCTCCCGGCAAGATCAGAGATGACCCTGGCGACGATATTGGCAAGGATCAGATCAAAGCGGCTCCACTCAAGGGGGAGCCCCTCTCTGGGCAAGGTGCCCTGCTCCACAACCACCAAGTCACTGACACCGTTTGCCGCCATATTAGCCCTAGCTATCCCTACCGCTATGGGATCAATATCCAAGGCCAGTACTGAAGCGGCACCCAGCTTTGCCGCTGCGATAGCCAGGATGCCTGAGCCGGTTCCCAGGTCGAGTACTGCCATACCGGGGCGAAGGCGCCTCTCAAGCTCAATAAGACACATACGGGTAGAAGGGTGTAGTCCAGTGCCGAAGGCAAGGCCCGGATCAAGCTCAATCACCACCTCACCACTGCCGGGGGTATACTCCTCCCAAGTGGGCTTGATCACTATATGCTCTCCGATGGTGAATACTTTAAAGTGGGGCTTCCACGCCTCTGCCCAATCCTCCTCATCGACTACCTCGTCCAAGAGTTCCACAGGGGAGATCAAGCTGAGGTGTCCAAGAGCCTCGCTGATCAGGCGCCTTCTCTCCCCAACAGATTCATCAAGCGGCAGATAAGCCCTCACCACTATCGATCTATCAAGGTTGGTATAAAGCTCACCGTCGGCCGAGACCCTTATATCCCCATCGATGACCACCCCTCCACAACCAAAACGATGAAACACCTCAGATACTGCTTCGACGCTCTCAGCATCAGCCTGGGTGCTTAGCTCCAGCCACTTCAAATCTAGCCTCCAAATACATCCCTGATTCTATCAAAGAAATCCCTTTCCTCCCGTGGCATCTCGGCCCTTCCCAGTGATTTTTTTAGCTCCCTGAAAAGCTTCCTCTGCTGCTCATTGAGGTTCTGAGGAGTCACGACGTGAACTATAACCACCTCGTCGCCGCGCCCCGCTCCACGCAGGTGAGGAACCCCCTTCCCCTTGAGCCGGAAGACCTTCCCCGACTGGATGCCCGGTGGGATCTTAATGGTAATGCTTCCATCAATACTGGGCACCTCTACCTCATCGCCAAGGGCTGCCTGGGCGAAGTTGATAGGCAGGTCATAGATGATGTCATCGCCCTCCCTTCGGAAGAACTCATGCTCGGTGACCGAGACGGTGACATAGAGGTTGCCCGGGGGGCCACCCCACCTCCCCACCTCCCCCTCCCCGCTGAGCCGTATTTGAGAGCCATTGTCCACCCCGGCGGGGATCCTGACCAAAATCCGGCGCACCTTCTGTTCCCTGC
>DAOTXZ010000091.1:0-3266 GCA_034435115.1 Dehalococcoidia bacterium
GCTGAGAACCCCGCCCCTCTACATTGCAGATCTGGCGGTAGCAAGCAAGGTTTGAGTTTTGCAGATGCTGGGAGATGCCTTTGAACCTGGAGAAATACCTCGATGAGCTTAGAGACCTGAGAAAGCCGCTGGTCATTTCCAGGCTGACTAACCTCTCCAATCTTTCCCAGGAGGAGCTAAGGCTCTTCAAAGCGAGGTGGGCATCAATAGAGGTGAAGCGGCGCAGGGAGATCCTTGGTTGGCTTACGGAGTTGGCTGAGGACAATTTTGAACTTGATTTCTATGATGTTTTTCATATCTGCCTCCACGATGAAGATGCGATAGTAAGGGTGAAAGCCATTGAGGGTCTCTGGGAGTGTGAGGACCGCGGCCTTATTGCCCCATTAATAGAGCTAATGAAGAGTGATAGCGAAGAGTCTGTTCGCGCTGCTGCTGCTACTGCACTGGGCAGGTTCGCACTTCTTGGCGAACTTAATAAACTCCGTCCCGGTGATGTAGAGCGGGTGGGGAATGCCCTCTTGGGTGTCATTGATAACCCCGGCGAGCAGGTCGAGGTGCGGCGCCGGGCATTGGAAGCTATTGCCCCACTCAGCATGCCTAGGGTGAAGGAGATCATATCCGAGGCCTACCATAGCGGTGAGCCCAGATTTATAGTTAGTGCTCTATACGCTATGGGGAGGAACTGCGACCCGATTTGGCTTCCGACGCTTCTGAAAGAGTTGAGCAGCCCCGATCCGGCGAGGCGCTTCGAAGCGGTGAGGGCTTGTGGGGAGCTGGAGGATGAATCGGCTGTGCCATATCTGATCAAACTCATTGATGACATTGATACTCATGTTCAACTCTGTGCCATAGAGGCCCTGGGGCACATCGGAGGGGGTGAGGCAAGGCGAGCGCTTCACAGATGCCTGGATAACCCGGATGAGCGGATTCGCCAGGCGGCAGAAGAGGTTCTGGGGGAGATGGAATTTGAGGAGGGGCTGTCCTGGTTTTAGGGGGAGAGCTCGCAAGTGGCACTCATCACCAGGGCAATTGCCCCCAGCAGCCCAGCATCATCGCCCAGGGCAGCGGGAACCACAGGCACAAGAAAGTCAGGCATCGCACGCTCGAGGACTACCCTCTGCACTGGTTCAAATATCAGGCTGCCCGCCCTTGCTACCCCGCCACCGATTATGACTAGCTCTGGGTTAAACACATGGAGAAGATTGACCACTCCGGTGCCTAGGTCAGTACCTGCCCTCTTGATGATCTCCCCAGCCAGTCTATCCCCTGAAAGTGCCGCTTGAGCAACTGTTTCTGCCGTTATCCTCTCAAGGTCGCCATCTACTAGCCTGATAATGTCGCTTACCTCCCCACTGGTGATTCTCTCGGCAGCGATGCGAGCAATGGCGGTTCCAGATGCCAGCGCCTCCAAACAGCCTATATTGCCACACCTGCAACGGGGACCGTGGCGGTCTATGGTCATGTGCCCAACCTCTCCGGCTAACCCGCCGGCGCCAAGAAAGGGCCTGCCGTCGAGGATCACCCCTCCCCCGATGCCGGTGCTGATGGTGATATAGATGATGTTTTCTACTCCCCTACCGGCGCCGAAGCGATGCTCTGCCAGGGCTGCCAGGTTAGCATCGTTGCCCGCCTGAACAGGAACCCCGAACTCCTCCTCCCAGAGGGATTTTAGGGGGGTATTATTCCAGCCGGGGAGGTTGGGGGGAGTAAGGAGCACCCCTGTTTTCGGGTTGATGGGGCCAGGGCAGGATACCCCCATGCCCAGGATTGCATCAACGCCAACGGGGGAAACAATCTCCCAGAGGGCGCGGTTGATTCGCTGGACTACTTGATGGCGTCCCTCTTTGGCATTGGTGGGGGCAGCCAACCGCCTTAGGATTTTACCCTGCCTGTTGGCAAGGGCAACCCGAAACTGGGTCCCACCAAGGTCAAGGGCTAGAATAAAAGGTCTCTCCCCGCTCAATGGACTATCAACCAAATTCCATTTTTATAAAGAATACCACTTTGCCCTGCCTACAGTCCAACCGATCTTGACTTGTAGGAGATGGGCTTCTAGAATTTGGTTCGGGGCTTAGGTCGGAGAGCGGGATGATCAGAGGGCAGAAGGTAGTGTTGCGTGAGAAGAAATTGGAAGATGCTGCCAATGATTATGCCTGGGGGTGTGATAGTGAGCTTGCGCGGCTTGACGCCACTCAACCCTTAAAGGTCTCTTACTCAGATTACTTAGTTGGCTATGCTGATGAGCTACGATACCAAAGCCCACGACGGCGTCAGCTTGCCATTGATACCCTTGACGGCAGGCATATTGGCAACTGTATGTACTATGATATCGATCAGCGTAGGGGGGAGGCGGAACTTGGCATAATGATCGGCGACCGCGACTATTGGGACAAGGGTTATGGCTCTGATGCTGTCACCACTCTCCTGAACCATATTTTTGAGACCACAAGGCTGGAGAGGATTTATCTAAAAACCTTGGAGTGGAATGTCAGGGCACAAAAGTGCTTTGAGAAGTGTGGCTTTGTTCCCTGCGGGCGTACCAGCAGGGGAAGGCAAGACTTTATATTAATGGAGATCCGCAGAAGCTGGCTAGAGAAAGAGAAGGGGGGCTAAAGCCCCCCTTCTCTTGGTTAGCCATGTCTCTACAGCCTCGGTGGTGCTGGATTCACCAGACCCGCTGTTACAGTGGGCATGAGCTTTGACAGCTCATCCAGGGTGAAATTCCCCTCCTTGTGGATACTTCTGATTATCACCGGTTCGGAGTAAAGCCCCACTGTCCCCGTGCAGGCAAGGAAGGTGCGTCCATTAACGTTAGCCGCCGCGTCAGTGCACAGCCATGCCACGATTGGGGCGACACCCGCCGGATCCAGCGCTGTGATGTCAAAGCCTGCTGCCTCAATGGGTCCGGGAATGCCGGCTGCCCTCGCCTTCTCCATAGCAGCCTTAAGCTCCGGCGTGACAGTCAACCTGGTGGCGGCGCGGGGTCGGATGCAGTTAACGCGCACTCCATATCTTCCCATATCCAGGGCAACCGTTCTGGTAAGCCCGACAATTCCCTCTTTGGCGGCACTGTAGTTTGCCTGTCCCATGTTCCCCAGCCCCGCCTCTGAAGAGGTGTTTACTATACAGCCGCCCTTTTGCTCCCTCTTCCACCGTTCCCTCCAGTAGAGGCAGGCAAACTTGGTGCAGTTGAAGTGCCCCTTTAAGTGGACAGCCATGACCCGGTCCCACTCCTCCTCGGTCATATTGAACACCATCCTGTCCCT
>DAOTXZ010000092.1:0-19076 GCA_034435115.1 Dehalococcoidia bacterium
CACTGCATCCATGCTGCTGCCTGTATCCAACCCAGTAAACCTGCTGCCCGTGGACAGGTTTGGGCTCACCCTGGGTGAATATCTGAGATTCCTTCTGGTGCCCACCCTTCTGGCCATCGCGGTAAATGTTGCCCTCTTCACAGTCATCTTCCGAAAGGACATCTCGGTTTCCTTCACCGACGATCATCCAGAGAACCCGATCAAGATCGACGCCTTTTTCCTGTTCGTCTGCCCTGGTCTAGCTCTTACTGCCCTGGGCTATATTTTTGCCTCAACCTATGGCCTCCCGCTCTCCTGGCCAGCCATGGCAGGCGCCATTTTCCTCCTCACTGGCGGCTTCGCCTTCCGCCGTCTTAGCCTGAGCAGTGTGCGCTCAGGCATCTCCTGGTCAATACTCCCTTTCATTTTCAGCCTGGCACTGCTGGTGAAAGGGCTGGAAAATGCCGGGCTCACCCACGCTCTGGGCGAGGCACTATCCGGCCTTTCCGCCAACGGCACTCCGGAAGGGGTCATGTCCACCTCTCTAGGCACCGCCGTAGGCTCAAGTCTTATCAACAACTGGTCAATGATGATGATCTCAGTATCAACCCTGGAAAGCATGAGCAACGCGGTGGCCTCGTTTGATCAAAGCCTTATTTACTCCGCCATTCTCGGCGCTAATTTAGGGCCGAATATTGCTATCCTCGGCTCACTCTCATCCATGCTTTGGCTGACCCTGCTGAGGCAAAGGGGGCTTGATATTCACCCGCTTCAGTACACGAAGTTAGGACTGATTGTTACTCCGCCAATGCTTGCCATCGGTGCTTTGAGCCTTTATATCTGCTGCCTATTCTGGGGCTAGTTTTCAGGAGGGGTATCGGTGTCTGGTCCTCAGTCAGAAACAAAGGAAGTCCAGAGGAGCCTGAAATACAGCATCCTTGATGGTTCAGCCTATTCGGCCATGCTGGGGCTCACCCAGGACTACATCGCCCCCTTCGCCCTGGCTCTTAAGGCTACCACCGCCCAGATCGGGCTCCTAGCCAGCGTCCCCAGCATGGCTATGGCCCTGTCCCAACTTGCAGCTCCACATCTTGCCGAGAGGGCTGGCAGCCGCAAGGGGCTTATCCTGCCTGCTGTCTTCATGCACGCCCTGGTATGGGTGCCAATCTTGCTCCTCCCCTACCTTTTCCCAGACCATAAGGTATGGTGGCTAATAGGGCTGCTCACCCTGAGCGCCGTTTTCGCCTCCCTGGGGAGCCCAGCCTGGGGCAGCTTGATGGCCGATTTGGTTCCTGTGGGGCTAAGGGGCAGGTATTTTGGGCTGAGGGGCAAGATCGGCGGCCTGGTCGCCCTTATCTTTACCTTCATAGCAGGGGCTATACTACAGCTCTCAGCCCAAGACATATTCGTCGGCTTCTCCATCATCTTCGGCAGCGCTGTAGTATTCAGGCTGGTCTCCTGCTACTTCCTCTACAGGATGTATGAGCCACCCCTCCAGCAAGCAAAGAAGCACCACGGCCTGCTCGACATTTGGAGGGGCATGGGCTCGTCAAACTTGGGCAGGTTCACAATATATGTTTCGCTCATGAACTTCTCGACCTACCTAGCAGCCCCTTTCTTTACCGTCTACATGCTGCGCGACTTGAGGTTCGACTACCTAGCCTATGTCGCCATCAACGCCACGGCTGCCCTAGCCACCCTTGTTTTCCTAACCTACTGGGGCAGGCGGGCCGATAGGGCAGGGAATATCAAGGTCTTAAGGATTACCTCTTTTCTTGTTCCGTTGGTCCCCCTGTTATGGATAGCAAGCCATGAGCTTTATTGTCTCATCCCCGTGCAGATTCTCTCCGGGTTTGCCTGGGCTGGATTTACCCTCTCAAGCACCAATTTCCTCTACGATGCCTCAACGCCGGAGAACAGAACACAATGCATCGCCTTATTTAATGCCATGAACGGAAGCGCCGTCTGCCTGGGCGCGCTTGTGGGGGGCTACCTAGCACCACACCTGCCCCCCGTGCTCGGCTACAATCTGCTCACCCTCTTCTTGATCTCAGGACTGCTGCGCATCCTGGTGGCAACCACCCTGCTCCGCCACATCTCAGAGGTGCGCAAGGTGCCAGGGATGAATACCGCCGAGCTTGTTTTTGGCAGACTCAATCTGGCCCGGCTCAGTCTGAAGACCGTATCACAACCCGTCCTCTACACCTTAACCGGGTTCGAGGCTGAGATGGCATCTCCATTTTCCCGTTGGAACCCGGCTTCGGGGCTGGGAATGACCGCAGCCAGTCGCAGTCCACCTCCCCAAGAGTATGTGTTATAATCTCACAATACAGGCCAGTGATAAGGGGACAGACGTGATTCCGATAAAGAGTGTCACCAAGAATATAAAGATCGATGAGGTTGACGAGGCTATCTTCACGAGGAAATATCGTGCCCATTGCCTTGATTATCACTGTGACGATATATGCTGTAGTTACGGCTGCCAGATGGATAGGACTGAGAGGGACAGAGTCCTTATCTATGCAACAGTGTTGGAGTCCAGGCTAGGGATTCCAGCCTCCCAGTGGTTTGAGGAGGAGATCATAAAGGACGCCGACTACCCCTCTGGGGAGGCGGTACGAACCAGGGTCTATCGCGATAGGTGTGTCTTCCGCGACCATAAGCTCAGGGGATGCTACCTTCACAGGTTTGCCGTGGAAAAAGGGGGGGATCGGCACCTGTTGAAGCCGATGGTTTGCTCCCTGTTTCCAGTAACCTGGGAAAGGGGGCGCCTGTCCGTCAGCACGTTTCTCGATGAATTGCCGTGTAAAGACCAGGGGGTGGCTGTCTTCGAGGCTCAAAAGGACGAACTGAAGGTCTATCTCGGCACCGAATTTGTCTCTGAGCTGGAAAAAATAGCCCTCCAAATGGGGAAAAACGACCTCTAAATCCCTTGACATGGGCTTCGGTTAGTGATACAAGAGATTCTAATAAACATAAATAGTGCCGATTGATTCATGAGCCAAAAAGCATGACCAGTCGGCAGATAACAAAGGAGGTAGCTTCAGGTGGCAAGTTCGTTGGCAACTGCAGAAGAGGAACCCCCCGGTAAAGCCCTGACGGCAGGCGAGGCAGAGGAACTTCCAGGTAAAACCTCCTCGTGCAACCGGAGCCGATTCTTCAGCGATATTCTGGCGGAAAGCTGGAATGACTGGAGATGGCAATTTCGAAACCGAATCACCACTGTTGAAGACTTAGCAAGGTTCATCCCCCTCTCAGCTAAAGAACAGACAAGGCTGAAGCTGGTAACTGCGAAATATCCCCTTTCAATAACCCCTTATTATCTTTCCCTCATCAACCCGGACGATCCCGATGATCCTATCAGGAAACAGGCGGTGCCTTCCTTTCAAGAGGTAGCCCTCGCCGGCATAGGCATGGAAGACCCTCTAGGAGAGGAGAAGGACTCCGTGGTACCCGGGCTGGTTCATCGCTACCCGGATAGGGTATTGATGGTGCTTACCGATATCTGCCCCATGTTCTGCCGCCACTGCACGCGCAAAAGGGAATGGCAAAGCGGAGGATGGGTGCGCACCCCGGGCGAGATTGAAACAATGCTGGATTACGTGCGCAAGAACAAAAGCATCAGAGACATTATAATCTCGGGCGGCGACCCCTTGACCCTTTCCACACGCCGTCTGGAAGAGGTCATCTCCAAATTGAGGGGGATACCCCATGTGGAGATCATCCGCATCGGCACAAGGTTCCCCGTGGTGCTGCCTCAACGCATAGACGACGAACTGTGCGCCATGCTCTCAAATTACGGGCCGATATGGCTCAACACCCAGTTTAACCACGCAAGGGAGATAACCCCTGAATCAGCCGCCGCCTGCGACCGGCTGCTCAGGAGCGGAGTCCCGGTAGGCAATCAGTCCGTGCTACTGCGCGGGGTAAACGATACCTTGGAGGCGCAGCTAAATCTATGTCACGGGCTTCTTAAAATCAAGGTGCGCCCCTACTACCTCTTCCAGTGCGACGAGGTGCAGGGAACGGAGCACCTCCGCACCCCGGTGGAGGTGGGGATAAAGATCATTGAGGGTATGCGCGGCCATACCTCAGGCCTGGCGGTGCCCACCTTTGTCATTGACCTTCCCCAGGGTGGGGGCAAGGTACCCTTACAGCCAAACTATGTGTTGCTAAAGACTGAGGAAGAGCTTGTCTTGAGAAACTACCAGGGCCGCCTCTTCCGCTACCGAAACCCCCGGCTCTCATGGCAAAGCCCCGGGAGGGTGGGACAGCGGAATGGACGAATGAGGCGCCCGGCTCCACCTCAGTTGGTGCTGTTTTCAGAAGAGGCAGGGGTTAGGGATGAAGATCGGGCTGTCGTACGATCTTAAAGAGGCAGTGCCATCGGATCAGAACCAGCCTGAGGACGCCCTTGAGGAATATGACTCCCTGGAAACGGTGGAGGCTATTGCTTCGGCACTTGAGGGTCGGGGGCATTCGGTGGTGAGACTGGGTGGAGGCAGGGAGTTTCTCCACAGGATTCTTCGGGAGGATGTTGACCTGGTCTTCAATATCGCTGAGGGGCTGGGCAACCACAGAAGCAGGGAGGCCCAGGTGCCCTCCGTCCTGGAGATGCTCAATATACCCTATTCGGGGTCAGACCCTCAGTGCCTGTCGATATGCCTGGACAAACCACTGACCAAGAGAATAGTGGCAGCCTCTGGCATTCGCACCCCAAGATGGCGGGTGGTCACCAGTGAAAGTGAGCTAAGGGAAATCGCCTGGGAGAATTTCCCCGCCTTTTTGAAGCCAGCCCACGAAGGCTCAAGCAAGGGCATCCGCTTTAGCTCCAGGATCGAGGGCCCGGAGCAAATGGTGGAGGCGGGGACAGTGCTGCTTGAGCGCTACCGTGAGCCGGTGATGGTGGAGGAATTTATTGCTGGGGATGATGTTACAGTTGGGATAGTGGGCAACTCGCCACCCAAGGTTTTGGGAATAATGCGCGTTCTCCCCAAGAAAAGAGGGGGTTACTTTGTCTACTCCCTTGAAGTGAAACGGAACTGGGAATACCTGGTAGACTACGAATGTCCTGCCCAGCTTGAGGCAAGCATTCTGGGAGAGATTGGGGATTCCAGTTTGAGGGTCTTTGAGGTTCTGGGGTGCCGCGATTTTGCCAGGCTGGACTTCAGGCTCAGCCCGGATGGGGCGCCCTATTTCCTGGAGATAAACCCGCTCCCCGGGCTCAACCCCAAGAATGGTGACCTGCCCATAATAGCGAGCAAGGTGGGCATAACCTACGATGCCCTGGTAGCAGCTATCCTCGATAGCGCCCTGGAGAGATATCCGCAGTGCGCCCGAAGGTAGCCATCATCTACAACGAGCCAACCCCTGGCCGCTACGATGCGATGGGGGAGGAAAAGGCAGTGCTTGGCGTTCTTGATGAAGTCGGGGCGGTGCACCGGGCCCTAGCTGAGTTGGGGTACCCCGTGGCTTGTGTCCCTCTGCGTCCTCCTCTTGAGCAAGTCAAGGAGATACTTAGGGATGTCGAAGCAGATCTGATATTCAACCTTTTCGAAGGCTTTGATGGCTGCCCGGAAACAGAAGTGGCAGTGGCTTATATTCTGGCCGAGCTGGGCTTGCCCTACACCGGCAACCCGGGCTCTGCCCTGGAACTGGCTCTGGATAAGCCCAGGACCAAGGCAATCCTCGAGGCCTCAGGTATCAGCACGCCCCAGTGCCAGATACTAAGCCCCGAAACCATACCCATGTTTCACCTGAGTTATCCCTGCATTGTCAAACCCCGTGGAGAGGATGCAAGCCACGGCATATCTGAGGAGAGTGTGGTAAATGATCCTGCCTCGCTAGAAAGGCAGGTGACAAGGATAAGCGAGCTCTTCCATGGAAGGGCGCTCGTCGAGGAGTTCATCGAGGGGCGCGAGTTTAATGCCACCGTTTTAGGGAACAGAGAGCCTATCGTTCTGCCCATCTCCGAGATAGCCTACTCCCTGCCGCCCGTGATGCCAAGGCTTCTCACCTTTGCCGGCAAATGGGAGCCAGATAGCATGTATTTTCGGTGCATCAAGGCTATCTGCCCGGCTGAGATAGGGAGTGAGGTTCGAGAGCACATCGTCGAGACTGCCCGGGCTGTTTTCAGGCTGCTAGGCTGCCGGGGTTACGCCAGGGTAGATATGAGACTGGATGCTGAAGGAAGGCTCATGGTTCTGGAGGTAAACCCCAACCCCGATATATCCCCAGGCTCGGGCGCGGCGCTCCAGGCTGAGGCCGCAGGAATGACCTATAACCAGTTTATCGAGAGAATAGCGCTCCTTGCCCTTGAGAGGACAGTGACGAGGCCCCAGATCCGGCCAATGACCAGTGGGGATAAACCGGCTATAATGCGAATCCTAACTGCCACACCACAATTTAAACCAGCCGAGGTGGCTGTGGCAGAAGAGGTCATTGATAGCTATTTGAAAGACCCCCTTGGGTCAGGATACCACATTTTCGTGGCCGAGGTCGACTCCCTAGTCATGGGCTATATTTGCTACGGGCCCACCCCCCTCACTGAGGGAACCTGGGACATATACTGGGTAGCAGTGGCTCCGGAGGAACAGGGGAGAGGCATTGGCAGGGCGCTGCTAACCTTCGCTGAGGACAGAATAAAAGAGTCTCACGGAAGGCTCGCCCTTATTGAAACATCCTCCAAGCCAGAGTATGTGAGAACGAGGCGCTTCTATCATGGGCAGGGCTACGAGCAGGTCTGCCACATCCCCGACTTCTATGCGCCCGGTGATGACAAACTGATCTTCCAGAAGCGGCTAAAGGGGTCCATTCCGGCATCTTTGAAAAACCCCCAAAACTATACAAAAATCCATATCATTTGATTCTGCCAAAGAGCTCGATGAATCGCAGCGCTATTTCACGCCCGGAGTTTCTGGTCGCGTATTCCTCAGCCGCTTCCAGGCTCTCCATTACGTTCTCCACACCCTCAAAGACATCCCGCAGTCCCCTTTCCAGGTCTTGAAGGTCGCTGTATTTGATCACCTCCCTACCCGAAAAGTCGAAGAAGTTGCAGTGGCGGGGCACCAAAATGGGACGACCGGCACCAAGGCAGGTGGCAACAGAGGATGAAACCCCAATGCCCTGTACCTTCGAATCCCCTGCTCTAAAGTACCAGATGTAGGCGTCAGAGGCATGGAGATAGGTATAAAGCCTTTCTACTGTTGGCATCTCGTTTCTGATCAACAGGAAATCCGGAGCCGTCTCCAGCTTCGTTCCATCATGGTGTGTAACAAGGAGAAAGAGAAGGGGATAGTCCCTGGCTAGATTCTCCATCACCGGGAAAAGATCGACGTGGTAGTAGGTGGCATTGAAACCATAGGCAAACACGATCCTCTTATCAAGGGGGAGATCAAGACATATTCTTGCTTCCCTGCTATCCCCATGCGCTGGGGGATGACAAGGGAAGGGGATAATCACGATCTTCTCCTCAGGAAACGCCTTGACCATGAATTCCTTATAGCGGGCATCGAAACAAACAATAGCATCCCAGTCAAACTTATACCAGTTGGGGTCCCGCGGCAGCCCCGTTTCATGAACCACGAGTATGGTCTTAGCCTTCTTCTTGATCTCGGGGAATATCCCCAATAGCTCAGGCATCGGCATGATCAGCGCCATCTCGACCAGCAATATCTCATAGTCCTCCTCCAAAAAGGGGCGCGGGTCAAAGAAGTAGTCGGGGCGCTCCCGCTCCCGCCAGATGTTCATCATGTAGCATCGATGAACAAACGGCTCGTCCTCCCCTTGGATCAAGATGTCATCTATTCCCCGGGGTGCAAAAACCTTTAGCTCATGTCCCATCTCAAGCCAAGCCCGTCCAATGGGCTCGGCGTGGGCCGACTGGCCCGAGGGGACATTCCACCTGGTCATCAAAGCTATCTTCATGCCCACTATTTCCTTTCAAAGAGGAGCGTTCCATAGCCCCACTCGTTGGCGAGTGGGCCCAGCCAACCCGGCAGGAACTTGAAGCCGTAGCGGCGGAACTCCTTTAGCCAATAGCCCCGACTGCGAACATTCCTCCGGATCGTATCCTGCGGGTCTGTTTTGTAGGTCGTCCTCAGATAGAGACCACCCCCTGGACATAGCACCCGCCTTATCTCGCGAAGGGCGTTGTTATGGTCATCAAGACACTCTATGGTGCCTAGGAAAGTCACAAAGTCAAAATACTCGTCTCCGAACGGCAGGATGTCCTGGTTCAAGTCCGCCCTATATAGATACGTACGGACATCCTCAGGTGCACTCGATAGGGCATACTCGCTGATATCCACCCCCCATGCCTCCACCCCCACCTCCCTAAAGGCCTTGACCAGGAACCCCTTGGCACAGCCAACATCCAGAACCCTTCTGGGATTGAAACGCGCCTTTACTGCCAGGGACACAATTTGAAACAAGGGGTAATGCTCCTCAAAGCGATAGGCCTCATAAAACCAGGGCTCCTTTTTGCCGCCATCGAAGAACTCCCTGTCGAAGGCCTCACCCTGGCACATGAGCTACCCCCCCACCCCGGCCATAGTGGTGATGCTCCGCTCCCTTGACATCTCACCCCAATGATGATAGCTTATACATGAAGTATATATCATTATTAGCACCTCGTGGTAGAATTTGCAATTCTTCTTTATAGCACAGGTGAAGGGGCAACCGCAACTGCCCCCTTTTTATCTGACCCCGCTATCCGAAAGGCTAAAGGCAATTTCAAAGAAAGGAGGTGAGCGCACCCCTCCGACCGGCGCAACAAAATGAGTAAGAAACTCGGGTTTGCGGTCATCGGCTGTGGCAGGATGGGGATGAGGCGGATAGGCTTAATCAGGAATCAGTCACAGGTTGAGCTTCGCTGCATAGAGGACTGCAATGATGAGATAGCGAGAAAGGTCAGTGAGGAGGTGAGCTGCGAGTATTCGACTCGCTGGCAGGAGGTAGTGAATCGCAGCGATATTGACTGCGTGGTAGTATCAGTGCCCAACAAGTTCCACCGCGATATTGTTGTTGAGGCGCTGGAAGCGGGCAAACATGTATTCTGCGAGAAACCACTGGCACGTAACCCCCGTGAGGCAGCAGAGATGGTAGAGGCTGCTCAAAAGTCGGGTCGTTTTCTCAAGGTGGGATCCAATCTGAGGTATTTTCCGAGTGTTCTTAAGGCCAGGGAGCTTCTGAACAGTAACCAAATCGGCGAGGTTCTGTTTGCCCGAGGATGGATAGGCCATTCCGGCTGGCAAATCGGGACCTGGTACTCCGACGCCGAAATGATAGGTGGGGGAACGCTTCTGGACAATGGCTGCCACCTGCTCGACCTTTATCGATGGTTTCTAGGGGAAGTGGAGTCTTGTGTCGGCTTTGCCTCAGCCCTCTTCTGGCCAGTGGGCCCCCTGGAGGACAACGCCATGGCGATCTTTAGATTCACAGGTGGCAAAACGGCGTTTCTTCAGTCATCATGGACGGAATGGGCAGGCTACATGTATCTGGAGATATACGGAACCCAGGGCTTTCTACGGATCGACAATCGGGGACAAGGCTGTATCACAACCCTGGGCAAGAGGGATGGTCAAAATATTGTGTTCGACTTTTCTCAGGAACCCCCGGTGTCCTATGCCTTGGAATTCGCTGACTACGTCGACGCTATCAACACCAATCGACAACCACTTCCCAGCGGATTTGATGGACTGAGGGTTGTCCAGATGGCACATGGAGTATATCAGTCAGCCCTCCTCGGAAAGGAGATCAAAATAGGAGATAGCAGATAAAACTTCCTCCCAGGAACAGCCCTTCGACAGGCTCAGGGTCAACAGAGGAAAGTCTATTTTCGAGGTAAAGGGGAGGGATGAGCGAGAGTGGGGGATGTCTTCAAGAGATATGGCGAATACTATGACCTGATCTATCTAGACAAGGACTATGAAAAGGAATGCGACTTCCTTGAGGATGCCTTCAAGCGATACTCCTCCATCCCGGTAAGGAGCATCTTTGATGGCGGCTGTGGCACAGGCGGGCACGCCATGCCACTGGTGAGAAGAGGCTATGAGGTTTTAGGCGTAGACACCTCGGAGGTAATGATAAATAGGGCTCAGGAGAAGGTAAGGAGGGCAGGACTTGAGATAGATTTTCGTGTTAATGATCTTGGCTCACTCACTTTGGATAGAAAGTTCGATGCCGCCATATGTATGTTCGCAGTGATAGGTTACTTTATCACCAACCGCGATCTTGAGAGGGTTATAAAGAACGTGAGAAAGGTGCTAAAGGAAGGCGCCTTATTTATCTTCGATGTGTGGAACGGCCTCGCCGTTTTGAGACTTCTGCCGCAGGTTAGGGTGAAGGTGATAGAAAGTGAAGGGAGAAGAGTGATTCGGTGGGTTCACCCCGAGCTCGATTCCTTCAACCACCTCTGCCACGACCACTACCATCTAATTGTAACTGAAGGGAAGAGGCTTTTGGACGAGGTAAGGGAGACACACACCGTGCGATACTTCTTCCCCCAGGAGATAAGCCACTACCTGGAGGAGAGCGGCTTCGAAGTGGTTGAGATTTGCCCATTTCTTGAGCTCGGTGGTAAGGTGGATGAAAACGTGTGGAATATGGCCTGTATCACAAGGGCAAAAGGAGGGTAACATGATACCGGTCTGTGAACCTTACCTTTCTGGAAACGAGCCCAAATACGTGGCAGATTGTCTTAAGACCAACTGGATCTCTTCCCAAGGCAAATACATCGGCGAATTTGAACAAAGGTTTGCCCAGTATTGCGGCTCAAGATATGGGGTCTCAACCACCAGCGGGACAACTGCATTACACTTAGCTCTAGCTGCCCTGGACATTGGCAAGGGTGCTGAGGTCATTGTCCCCTCCTTTACCATGATCGCGCCGGTATTTGCCATACTTTATACCGGGGCAAAGCCGGTGCTTGTTGACTCTGAGCCGGAGACCTGGAATATGGATGTGAATCAGGTCGAGAGTAAGGTAACCACGAAGACCAGGGCGATATTGCCGGTTCATATCTACGGCCATCCCTGTGATATGGACCCAATACTGGAGATAGCCAGAAAATACAATCTCTATGTAGTTGAAGATGCGGCTGAAGCTCATGGCGCCGAATATAAGGGAACCAGGGTGGGGGGGATTGGGGATGTGGGCTGCTTTTCCTTCTACGCAAACAAGATAATAACCACTGGCGAGGGGGGGATGATTGTTACCAACAGGGAAGAGGTGGCAGAAAGGGCAAGGCGCTTAAAGGATCAGGCCTATTCCCGAGAAAAGAGGTTCCTCCACACTGACCTCGGATTCAATTACCGGATGACCAATATTCAGGCAGCGATAGGGCTAGCCCAGTTTGAAAAGATAGATGAGCTTATTGAAAGAAGGAGGAAAAACGCTCGCCTCTATAGCGAACTACTCGCCGGGGTGGAAGGGGTGAGGCTGCCGATCGAGAAGGAATGGGCAAAGAGCGTCTACTGGATGTACAGCATCCTTATCGAGGATGAATTTGGAATGAGCCGTGATGAGCTGCAGGTGAAGCTTAGAGAGAACGGGATCGATACCAGGGCTTTTTTCATCCCGATGAACCAGCAGCCGGCTTTTGAGAACCTTGGGCTGTTTGATGGCGAAAGCTATCCGGTAAGCGAAGATATCTCAAAAAGGGGAATGTATCTGCCCTCCGGTTCTGGACTAAAAGAGGAGGAGATTTCTGCGGTTTGCACCGCGATAAGGAGGATAAGGCAGTCTGCATCAGCAAAGCCGCGATCATTTTTGAAGGCATAAGGGGATCGGTGAAGACCCTCCTCCATTCACCCCTCTTTTAGAATATCCTCTAAGGCAGAGCAGTAGCTTTCGTAGGTTCTGCGATCGAAGAGGACAAATACCACCTCTCTAAGCGAGGTGACACGTTCCCTGAGGAGAGAAACCACAGCCCTTATAGCCACCTTCGCTGCATCGGCTACCGGGTAACCGTATGCGCCGGTGCTTATTGAAGGGAAGGAGATGCTTGTTAGGTTGTTCTCTATCGCCACCTTGAGGCTTTCCCGATAGGCACTAGCCAGCAGTTCTGGCTCGCCTCTATTGCCACCCTGCCAGACAGGGCCCACAGTGTGGATCACATACTTCGCCTTGAGGCTTCCCCCTGTTGTAATCACCGCCTTGCCCGTCGGCAAGCGCCCCTGCTTAGAGACAATCTGCCGGCACTCCTCCAGAATAGCTGGCCCTCCGGCGCGGTGGATTGCTCCATCGACCCCACCCCCACCCATCAGGCTCGGGTTGGCAGCATTGACAATGGCATCAGTGCTCTGCCTGGTGATATCCCCCTGCACTAGAGATAGCTTCGTCTGGTTAATGGTTGCTTCTTTCATGGAAAAAAGATTTCCTGACTATTAGCCTCTCTTCTCTACCCTGACAGCAGCCACCTTGAGTTCGGGTATCTTGGCTATGGGGTCAAGGCCGGGATTAGTGATGAGATTGGTGCGGCATTCGGTGAAGTGAAAGCTCATGGAGATGACGCCGCGGGGTGAAGCCTCGGTCACCCTCGCCCGGGCTATGACCTCGCCCCGCCGTGAGGTCACTTTCACCCAATCCCCATCGGCGATGCCCAGCCTTGCGGCATCCCCTGGGTTAACCTCCACAAGCTCCTCCCCCCTTATGACATTTAGCCCCCCCACCTTTCGGGTCATGGTTCCGGTGTGGTATTGATATAGGAGGCGCTCCGTAGTCAACACAAAGGGATACTTATCGTCGGGCTGCTCCAGCGGCGGCTTGTACTCGAGGGGGATAAACCTACCCAGTCCGCGGGTGAAGCGCTGGGTGTGAAGGATGGGGGTCCCCGGGTGATCGGGGCTCGGGCACGGCCACTGCAACCCGCCGCTTTCCAGGCGCTGGTAGGAGATTCCGCCATAGGAGGGGGTGAGCCGGGCGATCTCCTCCATTATCTGGGAGGGATGATGAAAATCGAAGCCCTTAGTCCCCATCCTCTGGCTGATCTGACAGGTGATCCACCAGTCGGGGCGGGAGCTACCTAGGGGCTCCACCGCCTGATGCAGGCGCTGCACCCGGCGCTCTGTATTGGTGAAGGTGCCATCCTTCTCAGCAAAGCTGCAAGCGGGCAACACCACATGGGCGAGCTGGGCGGTCTCGGAGAGGAAGATATCCTGCACCACCAGGAAGTCGAGCTTTCTCAAGGCCTCCTCAGCGTGTGCAGCGTCGGGCTCGCTGAGGAGGGGGTTTTCTCCCACCAGGTAGATTGCTTTTATCTCCCCCCGGCGGGCAGCATCGATTATCTCGGTGAGGGTGAGCCCCGGCGTTTGGCTCAGTGGCGAGCCCCAGGCAGCCTCAAACTTGGCGCGGGCTGTGGGATCAGCAACGCTTTGATAGCCGGGATAGACATCGGGCAGAGCCCCCATATCGCAGGCGCCCTGCACGTTGTTCTGTCCTCGCAGCGGGTTCACCCCACTCGAGGGCTTGCCTATATTGCCAGTGAGCATGGCCAGGTTTGCGATGGCAATGACATTATCGGTGCCGTGAGAGTGCTGGGTGATGCCCATGGCATAGAGGATGGTGGCCGGCTTACAAGTGGCATAAAGGCGCGCTGCCCGGGCGATCCTTTCCCGTGGAACCCGGGTTATCCTCTCCACAATTTCCAGATCAAAGGCCTCAAGCGAGCTCCTGAATTCCTCGAAGTTCTCACAGCGCTCCTTGATGAACCGGGAGTCCACTAGGCCCTCGTCAACAATGACCCGCATCATTCCCATAAGCAGAGCTACATCGGTGCCTGGCCACTGCTGGAGCCAGATATCGGCGACACGGCACAGGTCGATCTCCTTGGGGTTAGCCACGATGAGCTTAGCCCCGCTTCTTATCGCCCTTTTAACCTCCAGGCCAACAATCGGGTGCGTGGAGGTAGTATTGGTGCCGATGGCGAAGATACAGGCAGCCCTTCCCACCTCATCTATGGAGTTGGTCATCGCCCCGCTGCCAAAGCTCTGCACCAGGCCAGCCACCGAGGGTGCGTGGCACAAGCGGGCACAGTGATCCACATTGTTAGTGCCCATCGCGACCCGGGCAAACTTCTGCACGAGGTAGTTTTCCTCATTGGTGATCTTGGCCGAAGAGATAGCAGCGAACTTATCGCCCTTGTAGGCTTCAAGCTTTCGGCCCACCAGGTCCAGTGCCTCCTCCCAACTGACCTCGGTGAGCCGGCCGTTCTTACGGACGAGCGGTGTGGTCAGCCGCTGGGGATGGTTTACAAAATCAGCAATGCCGAAACGTCCCTTGACACACAGCCGGCCGTGATTGGCTGGCCCCTCCCTGTCCCCCTCCACCGCCACCACCCTTCCGGCACGAACCCCCAGATATATGCTGCAGCCGACGCCACAGTAGGGGCAAACCGTCTTCACCCGCCGCGCCGGCTGAATCACACTCTTGGGCAGCAGGGCGCCGGTGGGGCAGCGAACCACACACTCTCCACAAGAGACGCAATTGGACTGGAATATAGGCTTATGACCAAAGGTGGCAATCTCACTGGCGTAGCCGCGAAAGGCGAAGTCAATCGCCCCCACCCCCACGACCTCGTCACAGGTGCGAACGCAGACCCCGCACAGGATGCACTTATTGAGGTCGCGGTCAAAGAACGGGTTACTGGTATCCCGGGGGAGAATGCGGCTGGTCTTCTTAAAGCGTTCCTCACTCACCCCCAGATAGGCGGCGACCCTCTGGAGGGCACAGCGCTGGTTCTTAAGGCAGGTGAGGCACTCGCCGAGATGGTCAGCGATGAGGAGCTCCACAGCGGTGCGGCGCACCCGGTTCACCTGCGGGGTCTCGGTTCTCACTATCATGCCATCCGTGGCTGGTGTGGTGCAGGAAGAGGGCAAGCCACGCATGCCCTCTATCTCCACTATGCACAGCCGGCACGCCCCGAAGGGTTTCAGGTCGGGATCCCAGCACAGGGTGGGGATATAGATACCTGCCTGCTGGGCTGCCTCAAGCACCGTCGATCCCTTCCTAACGGTAACTGGAACGCCGTCTATAGTTAAGTTTATCGTCTCCATTTATTGCACCTAAGCCTCATTTTGAGCGCATCACCGGGATGGGCTCCTCTGGTACGGCAATCTCCTTCCCAGACACCTTCACCACAGCGCTGAAGCGGCGGGGGCATACCTCAAGGCAGACATTGCATTTGATGCACTTACTCTGGTCGATAACGTGAACCATCCTCCTGCCGCCCTTGATCGCCTGAGGGGGGCATGCCCTCAAGCAGATCATGCAGCCCTCACACTTTTCAGGCAGAATATAGTAGGCAACGAGGTCTCGACACACCACCGCCGGGCAGGTCTTGTCCCTAACATGGGCTTCATACTCGTCACGGAAATAGCGCAGCGAGGTGAGCACCGGATTGGGCGCAGTCCCCCCCAGGGCGCAGAGCGACCCCACCCTGACATCCTCAGCTAATTGCTGGAGCAAGGCCAACTCTTCCATTTTCCCCCTGCCGCTTGCTATGCCTTCAAGGATGTTCAGCATCTGCTTGGTTCCCAGGCGACAGGGGACGCACTTGCCACAGGATTCAGCCTGGGTGAAGGAGAGGAAGTAGCGGGCAATATCTACAATGCAAGTGTCCTCATCCATCACGATCATGCCCCCGGAGCCCATGATGGCTCCCGCCTGGGCCAGCGACTCATAGTCAACAGGAAGGTCGAGCAAGCTTGCTGACAGAACCCCCCCCGAGGGACCGCCGGTCTGGGTCCCCTTGTAGCTTTTGCCCCCGACTATGCCGCCGCCGATATCGTAGACAATCTGGCGCAGGGTGATGCCCATGGGAACCTCGATAAGCCCGGTGCGGTTCACCTTGCCCACCAGGGCGAAGGTCTTCGTCCCCTTGCTCCCCGCCGTGCCATAGCTTGCAAACCACTCGGCACCCCGTTGCAGGATGGCGGAAACCTGTCCCCAGGTCTCCACATTATTTATATTGGTCGGCTGACCCCATAGCCCCGACTGGGCGGGGAAGGGAGGGCGGGGGCGGGGCATGCCCCGCCTCCCCTCGATCGAGGCCATCATCGCCGTCTCCTCGCCGCAGACAAAGGCACCAGCACCCTCCTGAATCTTTATGTCAAAGCTCATCCCCGACCCCAGGATATTCTCACCCAATAATCCGCATTCCTCCATCTGCTTCAGGGCAATACGAAGTCGCTTTAGGGCCAGCGGGTATTCGGCTCGGCAATAGATATATCCGTGGGTTGCCCCCATAGCGTAGGCACCAATGAGCATCCCTTCAAGCACTGCGTGAGGGTCACCCTCAAGAAGGGAACGATTCATAAAGGCACCGGGGTCTCCCTCGTCGGCATTACAGATTATGTATCTCTCCTTGCCCGGCGAGTTGCGGCAGAGTTCCCACTTTCTACCGGTAGGGAAGCCAGCACCACCGCGCCCCCTGAGCCCCGATTTCTTTACCTCCTCAATTACCTCCTCCGGCCTCATGCTCAGTGCCCTGACCAGCCCGCTATAGCCACCGTTGGCAATGTAGTGGTTGATATTCTCAGGATCGATATATCCGCAGTTTCTAAGGACGATGCGGACCTGGGGCTTGAGCATTGGCAGGTCGAAAAGGCGGGGGATGCCCTCCATCTCCCCGTCTCCCAGGGTGCCCAAAGCCAGATCCGGGCGCGGATTATCGCCCACGATATAGTCCTTCACCAGTTGGGCAGCAAGCTCAGAGGTAACTTGAGAGTAACAGATTCGGGGACGCCCCGGCTTGATGATGTCCACCAGTGGCTCGGCATAACAAAGCCCGATGCAGCCCACCTGAAGGATGGTGGCCTCAACGCCATGCCTCTTAAGCTCATCCTCTATGGTCCTGATTACCGGCATAGCGCCGGCTGCCCGTCCACAGGTCGCCGCCCCCACCAGGATGCGGGGATTTGGGCTCTGCTCAAGGGCTTCCCATTCTGCCACCGCCCGGCGCTTGATTTCTTCGAAGGTCACTGCTTTACCTCACCCTTTAGAATACTCCTCACCCTTTCCGGGGTCATCTTACCATAGACAGTGTCATCGACCACCACCACCGGGGAAAGGGCACAGGAGCCAAAACAGGCTATGCTCTCCAGGCTATACTCCCGATCCGGGGTGGTCTCCCCGGGATTGATCCCGAGGAGTTTCACTACCTCCTCCAGGATCCTACTCACCCCTCTCACGTGGCAGGCAGTGCCGCGGCAGACCTTGATAGTATGTCTGCCAACAGGCGCAAACTTGAACTGGGCATAAAAGGTAGCTGCACCATAGACATTGCTCTCCGGAAGGCGCAAGAATCTGGCAATGCTCAGCATCGCCTCCTCGGGCAAATAGCCCAGCTCCGCCTGGACCTCCTGCAACATGGGGATGAGCTCTCCCCTCTCCCGCTCATGCCTGGCTAGTATTGCATCTATTTGTTCCTTCACGCCTTCGCTACTACCCCCTTCCAGCCATGTCGAACTTCACGACCAATCCCGGGACGATTTGAGGCTCCAAGTCCTGAATAATGAGGGGAATGAGGGGAAAACTGCCGAGGGCGATAAAAGCACGCTTCTGAACATCCACAACTGCATCCAGATAAGGCCCTATAAGGGCTGGTGGCAGCGGAGGGATTTGAACCCCCGACCAAGGGCTTATGAGTCCCCTGCTCTACCACTGAGCTACGCTGCCGTAATGCGCAACATAAAAATAACATGACTGGTAAAAGATGTCAATCCCCAGCTATGGGGATAGCAAACGGCTCACCCTCTCCCAGATAAGCCCACTAACCCTCCTTCTGGGTAACCCCCCATCCACCACCAGCCAGCGCCCGGCGTTTTTTCTAGCCATCTCAAGATAGCCCTCTCGCACCCGCTGGTGAAAGGCGAAGTCCTCTTTTTCGAAGCGGTCCTTTTTCGCCGATCCCCTTCGACCGAGCCCAATATCAACCGGGATATCAAGCAACACAACAAGATCGGGGCGAAGCCCCCGGGTGGCAAGATTATTAGCCATCTCGATGACCTCGAAATCAAGCCCACGCCCATAGCCCTGATAGGCGATGGTGGAGTCGGCATAGCGATCAGAGATAACAACTATCCCCTTCTCCAGGCTGGGGCAGATCACCTCCGCCACAAGCTGGGCACGGGAGGCAGCAAAGAGGAGGAGCTCAGTCCTGGGGTCGATCTCCCCTTTTTCGTTCTCCCCCTTCCCACCCCCTCCCGTTCCCTTGAGCAACCGCCGGAGCTTACCACCCAGGGCGGTGCCACCGGGCTCGTGGGTGAGGACACAGGGGATACCCATACTTAAAAGGCGCCGGTAGAGCGCATTTGCCTGGGTTGATTTGCCTGAGCCCTCGCCGCCCTCAAAGGTGATGAATAGAGACATATGTATAAAGACTAGCCATGCTTTAGCTCTTTAGCCGGGTCATCGGCGGTGACAGTTACATCCGAAGCGGGAAAAGCAATGCGTTTCCCGCAGCCACGCCAGCCGCCCTTTTTATCCAACATAATGCCGGTATAAAGGCTCACCTCGCCGCCCCGGAGCACCGCATACTTGCCGACAGTCTCCTTGCCGGTCTTTTTATCCACGACCCTTACGCTCATATCAACCTCCAAAATTGTTTTCAAGGCGTTTTTCCCTCGTGACAGTCTCCCCGGGCTGGACTCGAACTACTCCTTAAAAATCCTCACCCTTCGCTCGGGCTCCCTGCCCTCGCTCTTCGAGGATAGGTTGTATTGCTCCGCTAGCTTGTGCTGGAGGCGCCTGATATAGGCGCTCTGGGGGCTCAGCTCCACCTCACCCCTCCCACCTATAACCTGGGCAATCGCCTCCTCAGCCTCCTTCATTGCCGAGCTCGCCTCACTATTGTAGATGCGCAACAGGCACTGCCTCATCTGGGAGACGGTATTATTCCTGATAACATAGATGGGGATGCCCGCCGCCTCGGCATCCAAAAGCGTTTGCGGCTTTCGCTGGTAGTAATTCCTTGCCGTGATCACGCTATCCGCCTCTCGAAAATCGTTTACGATTAAGGCTGGAAACTGGAGCTCCCTGGCTGCCTGCTCCAGTCGCTTTCGGTTGATGCCAAAGGGATAAAGTCGCCTCTCCCTGCT
>DAOTXZ010000093.1:0-2544 GCA_034435115.1 Dehalococcoidia bacterium
GTTGGGGAGGGGGCTGATCTCCCTTTTGGTATTTGATGAAGCTCTTCTTTCCAGCGGCTAAACCTCCAGAAGCTCAGCCTCTTTTTCCTGTCCAATTCGTTCGATCTCTGCCATGAAGCTATCAGTGAGCCTCTGCAATTTCTCCGAGGCACGCTTGTACTCATCCTCTGATAGCTGCTTCTCCCGCTCGAGTCGCCTCAGCTCATCGATTGTTTCCCTCCTTACATTGCGGATGGAAACCCTTCCCTGCTCGATCCTTTTCCTTACCACCCTGACCAGCTCCTTCCTCCGTTCCTCGGTGAGCTCGGGGATCACCAGCCTTATCACTGTTCCATCGTTCAGGGGGTTAAGCCCGAGGTCGGATTTGAGGATCGCCTTCTCAATGCTTGAAAGTGTCCCCTTTTCCCAGGGCTGAATAAGAAGGAGTCTCGCCTCCGGTGCTGAAACGCTGGCAATCTGGATGAGAGGGATGGATGTGCCGTAATACTCCACCTTGATATGCTCAACAAGAGAGGGGGAGGCTCGCCCCGTTCGGATAGTGGCCAACTCCCTCCCTAGGGCTTCGATTGCCTTGCGCATCTTGGAATCGGCCTCAAAAAGGATATCTTCAACCATTCTCATCCCTCGTCTGAAATGTAAGTCCCGATGGGCTCACCTGCCACTGCCCTCTCAATGCTATGATGGGCTTGAAGGTCGAAAACGATTATCGGGAGCTTGTTCTCCATACATATGGTTAGGGCAGTGGTATCCATCACCTCGAGGCGTCGGTTCAAGGCATCTAGGTAACTGAGTCGGTCAAACCTCTTTGCTTTCGGGTTCTTAAGGGGGTCGGCGTCATAGACGCCATCGACCCTGTTCTTTGCCATAAGCAGCACCTGTGCCCTGATCTCTACTGCTCGCAGTGCCGCTGCGGTGTCGGTAGTCATGTATGGGTTTCCAGTGCCTCCGGCGAAGATGACTACCCGCCCCTTTTCTAGGTGACGGATGGCGCGTCGACGGATATACGGTTCAGCAATTGCTCGAACCTCAATCGCTGATTGGGTTCTGGTAGTAACCCCCACCCTCTCTAGTGCATCTTGAAGGGCGAGAGCATTGATCAAGGTGGCAAGCATTCCCGCATAGTCGGCGGTGGCTCTATCCATTCCTCTGGCCTCAGCATCTGCCCCTCTCCAGATATTCCCACCTCCAACAACAATGGCCATTTCCACCCCCGTCCCGTTTACTCGCTTTATCTGCTCTGAGATAGCGGCTAGGATTGAAGCATCGATGCCGAATTCCATCCCCCCTCCAAGGGCTTCGCCGCTAAGCTTTAACAGGGCGCGTTTATATTTCACACGGGACATATTATTCCCCCAGCTCGAAGCGGGCGAATCTCCTTACTATCACCCTTTCCCCTACCCTGGCCATCACTTCTATTAAGATGTCTTGGACAGTCTTTGAGGGGTCTTTAATGAAAGGCTGGAGCAGGAGACATGCCTGGCTGGGCTCTACTTCTTTGTCCTCAGGAATTTCCTCTTGGCTAATAAAGGTGGGAGACATTGCCGCTACCTGTAGTGCCAGGTTGTGGGCTAATTCTTTGAAGTCAGCGGTGCGGGCTACAAAATCGGTTTCACAATTCACCTCCACCATCGCACCAATGCGCCCGCCGGGATGGGCATAGACTTCAATAAGTCCTTCTCTTGCGACTCGATTCGCCTTCTTCTCTGCTTTGACCAGTCCGCGTTCTTTTAGGACTTGGGTTGCCCTACCGATATCCCCCTCCGCCTGGATAAGGGCATTCTTACAGTCCATTATCCCAGCCCCTGTTATCTCGCGTAGAGCTTTTATTGCCTCTGTTGAGATCTGCAATTTCCCTCCTTTTTTATTCCGCAGTTTCGGGGGTAAAGGTGAATGACTCCGAGGGCTCTACTGGCTCAAGCTCAGGTGCCATCTCCTCTTCCCTTGCCGGTTCCCGGGCTGCCTTTCCCTCTAGGACAGCATCTGCTATTTTGCTGGATATAAGCTTGATCGCCTTGATGGCATCGTCGTTAGCTGGGATGGGATAATCAATATCATCGGGGTCGCAGTCTGTATCTACTATAGCAGTGATGGGTATTCCAGCGCGCTTCGCCTCGGCAACAGCGATCCTCTCCTTGGCGACATCAATGATAAAGAGCGCTCCAGGGAGCTTGGTCATCTCCTTCAGTCCGCCCATCTGTCGATTCAGGTGCTGAATCTCCTCTTCTCGCCTGAGGGCCTCCTTCTTGGTGAGGCGTTCAAACTCCCCTCTTGCTTTATCGTTTTCCAGGCGAACCAGGTAGTCGATGCGTGACTGAATGGTGGCGAAGTTGGTAAGCGTCCCCCCAAGCCAGCGGAAATTCACGTAGTGCATACCGCATCGCTTTGCCTCCTGCTCTACTGCCTCCTGGGCCTGCTTTTTGGTGCCCACGAAGATGATCTCCTCACCCCTGGCGACAAGGTCTCGGACAAAATTACAGGCCCTCTCCAACAGGATCACCGTTTGCTGAAGGTCTATAATATGAATTCCATTGCGCTGGGTGAAGA
>DAOTXZ010000094.1:0-12326 GCA_034435115.1 Dehalococcoidia bacterium
TTATAAAGCTGGACGAGGACATTGTGGAGCAGGAGATGAGCCGCCTGGGCAAGGAGCGGTGAAAGGAGCTATTTGAATATCAGTTCAATCTACACGCCAATCGAGCGAGAGATGATGGAGGTGGAGGAGAGGCTGAAGGGGCTGTCGAGGGTGGATTCGCCGTGGGTGGCAAAGCTACTGGGACATGTGCTGGAGAATGGGGGCAAGCGAATTCGTCCGGCCATCACCTTGCTATCGGGAAAGCTTTACCACCACAACCCAGATTCACTTGTCGCTATAGCTACTGCAGTTGAAGTCCTTCACACCGCTACATTAGTTCACGATGATGCGGTGGATTCTTCACTTGTTCGCCGGGGGAAGCCGACGGTGAGTCTTATCTGGGGTGAGGCCCCGGCTGTGCTATTGGGGGATTACCTCTTTGCCAGTGCTGCTCACATTGCCGCTAGCATCGGAAATATGCGGGTGACATGCCTGTTTGCCCAGACTATTATGACTATGTCCTTCGGCGAGCTGGGTGAGAGATTCAGCGCCTATAACTGGGAGCAGTCTCGGGAGCAGTACTACCAAAGGATTAGGAGCAAGACCGCCTCTCTATTTTCAGCAGCCGCAGAATTGGGAGCCATCTTAAGCGATGCCCCCGAAGAGGCGGTCGAGGCGCTGAGAAGCTATGGCTATAATCTCGGCATGGCCTTCCAGATAGTGGACGATGTTTTGGACTTTATCGGTGATGAGGAGGAGATGGGAAAGCCGGTGGGCAGTGACCTCCTCCACGGCACACTGACCTTGCCGGCAATACTCTTGCTTGAGCATCGCCCTGAGGATAATCCCATTAGAAGGATATCCAAAGGGAGGGAAAACCATGCCGATGTTCAGCTTGCCATCGACATGATCCTCGACTCGCCGATTATTGATGAGTGTTATGGTATAGTGGCAACCTTTCGCGCTAGAGCCTGCCAGTCCCTAGAAAAGCTACCCCCCAGCCCCTACAGTCGCTCTCTATTCGATCTGGCGCAATATGTTGTCAAACGCAGAAGGTAATGGTTTATGCCCGTGTCTGCCTTATCCTAGCTCCAACGAGGCCGCCGAGGGCACCGAGTGGTATGGCGATGATGAGGTCAAGGAGAAGCCCCATTATATCTGTTCCGTAGCCCATCGCCAGGTTAGTCACTAGATAAATAGCCACCAGGCAGATACCAGCCCAGGCACCATGAGTTCCCCCTGCGCTCCTAGCCCATAGCCCGGCGACCAAGCCACCGAAGAAGCACGAGAAGGCAAATACCGCCATTACCACCCCCAAGAAACTCTCCCAGGTTGTAACCCAGCCTCCTACTAGAAGGCGTGCTAATAGAGGGATGAGCCCCAGGGTTAGAACGGCACCACAAACCCCACCCATTATAATTGCCAGCCATCTAACTTTCGGCCTTTGTTGCATCTTTCCCCCTTTATAGTGTGGTAGGAAGTGGCGGTTTATGCCTTTGCGGCGTTATTCGTCGCGGACAGCAGTCCTTATCTAACTGAATGCGCTGCGACGTACCGCTATGAACACAAGTCCCAGTATCGCAAGTAGAAGGACTGGCCGACAGACAGGGATTGCAGCGGTCGTTGCGCAGATCCCACCGGTTAGTGATAGACCGAAATTTCTTCCAGCGCAGGCAAAGCCGCCGCCAACTATGCTTATCACGCCCAGTATTAGTCCTATGATTGCCAATGCCAAAGCTCCACCGCCAAGGATAAACCTTGCGCCTATTGAACCCACCATGAGTGCCAAGATTATCGTTACAGCCCCGGCGAGTATGGTCAGAATGCCGCCGGCTATAAGAAGTCCACCCTCGCCTTTTGGTGCCTCCATTTATCGCCTCCTTAGACCCTGATTGGGGAACCCCGTCCATGCCGATCTTAGTCAGCCTGCCTTCAGGGGAACTGATCTCTCGATACCGCTATGAATATGAGGGCTAGTATGCCCAATACCCCGCCCACCAGAAGGGAGCAGATCCCACCGGTGAGCGCCAAACCCCAGGAGGTTCTTTTGAGGGCGACAACTCCTCCTACTATGGCCAGTATGCTCAAACCGAGGGTGATAATCCTCCCCACTATAAATGGCCAGTGTCGGATGACTATCTCGAAGAAATCCACCGGGTGGAGAATCAAACCAGTTAGATTAACCCCGGCAATCGAAAGCCCTATTCCCCAGAGCGCGCTAGAGACTCCAGCTATTATAGCTAGGACGCCACCGGCTGTGAGAAGACCTGCCCTGGGTCTACTAGCTGCCACTTTGCTTGCCCCACCTCCTTTCAGTAGTCTATTTGCTTCTACGCCTGGCTTATATTAGCCTTCCTTTCTCAGCCTGTCAAGAAACTGGGCTGATCTAACCTCCTCCTCCAATAGGTAGCTTATGTATTCCCGCATCAGTTGCTCAAGCTCCGATGATAGCTCGGAGCCTATTCTTACCTTGCCTATGGTGTAGTCACTCCTTTGTAGAAGTCGCATCACCTTGAGGGCATTTACCGATATTGGTCGGACTAGGGGCTGGGATTTGGAGCAACCGGGACAGAGCACCCCACCACTACTTGGGCTGAAGAGGTTTGCCTCGGGTTTAAGGGGGGACTTGCAGCACAGGCAGTGATAAAGCTCGGGGCGATAGCCTACGTGGTCGAGGAGGTGGAGCTCAAAATAACGAAGGGCGAGCTCGCCGTCCGTCTTGCACAGCCGGTGAAGGGTGTCGAGCAGCAACTTATAGATAGGGTAGCTCTCTATATGCTCAGCGGTAAACCTGTCCACCAGCTCTGTGGCATAGAGGGCTAGGGTGGTGCGCCAGAGGTCATCCCTTAACGGCAGGAAGCTAGAGATGGTCTGGCTCTGGGTGATAATGTCCAGGTTCTGCCCCCGAGCCAGCATCATCATGCTGTGGGTGAGGGGCTCAACATGCCCGCCGAGCTTGCTTTTGGGGCGGCGCACCCCCTTGGCAACAGCCCTGATCTTTCCTAGATTTGGGGTATAGAGGGTGAGGATCTTATCAGCCTCGCCGAGGTTGGTTCTTTTGAGGACGATGGCTTCGGTTTTATAGACCCTGGTGCGGTCACTTGACATAAAGCTTCCCTCTGCGCTTATGACTCTAGGCCTCCTGCCTCCCCTCCAGTGCCCTGGCTAGGGTGACCTCGTCGGCATATTCCAGGTCGCCACCGAAGGGAAGTCCACGGGCGAGGCGGGTTACCCTTATCCCCAGTGGGGCGATGAGGCGTTGAAGATACATCGCAGTCGCCTCACCCTCAAGATTGGGGTTTGTAGCCAGGATCACCTCTTTAACCGAGCCCCCCTTGAGGCGGGCGAGAAGCTCCTTTATCTTGAGCTCTTCGGGTCCTATCCCATCCATGGGGGAGATGACACCGTGAAGGACATGATACAGGCCCTTGTAACTGCGCGACCGCTCCAGGGCGAGGATATCGAGGGGCTCTTCGACGACACAGATTTTGGTGCGATCCCGCTCCTCCCCCTTGCAGATGATGCAGGGGTCAGAATCGGTTATATTCTGGCAGATGGAGCAGGAGATGACCTTCTCTTTCACTGCCATGATCGCCTCTGCAAGCGACTGAGCCTCCTCTTTGGGCATTCGCACCAGGTGGTAGGTAAGGCGCTGGGCGGTCTTGGGACCGATGCCGGGAAGCTTGTTAAACTCATCGATGAGGCGGGAGATGGGCTGGGCGGTGGGGACAGAATCGGTGCTCAATTGGGGCTCTCCTTCAATCTTATGTTAACCCTGGGATCTTGAGTCCGCCGGTGATTTCGTTGAGCCGGCTTTGAGCAAGCTCTTGAGACCTCTCTATTGCCTCGTTTACCGCAGTCATCACCAGATCTTCCAGAAGCCCTATATCCTCGGGGTCAACCGCGTCGGGGGAGATTTTGACCGCCTTGACGCGCTGATTACCGCTCATCACAATGGTTACGGCACCACCACCGCAGCTTGCCTCAACTGTGGCATTGGCGAGCTCCTCTTGAATCTTGGCTAGCTTCTCCTGGAGTTTCTGTGCTTGGCGGGAGATAAACCGGCTCATGCCTCCTCCGTATTGATAATCCTTGCCCCCATCTCCATTGCTGCCTTAACCAGGTGACCTTGAGATAGTGACCTCTTTTCTCGTCCGATGAGGATGCAGCGTATTCGATAGGGGGCTCCGAATACTTCGCTCAATTTATTCTCTACCAGATGGCGATACTTTGGGTCTTCGATCTTCTCCTTATGGAAGGAGTAATAAAAACCGAGCACAATGGTATCATTCTCAAGGGCCACCGGCTCGCAGGCATTTCTCAGAAAGGCATCGAGATTGCCCTTCGAGCCTGTCCCACGCAGGGCATCCACAGCCCTTTCCCAGTTGGCGCGGAAGTATTCAACCTCTGGGGGGTAGTGTGGCTGGGCTGGGGCTGCTTTCTCAACTGGTTGCGGCGTTGTGGCAGGCGCTCTCTTTGGCGGTTTGGCCTTGAGTGCACCCTCCCCGAAGGGGAGGGTGCACTCAACCAGCGCTAGCTCGAGTGGCAGCGTGGGATAGCTATCAAGACGAAGGTCTATCTCACCAAAGAGCTTTACTGCCTTCAGGATTTGGTCGAGGGAGGCCTTTGAAGCCAGGCTCTTCATTTCAGCCAGTTCGTCAGGGGTAGCATCCACTGCCTCCTCAGCGCCGCACTTTATGAGGAGGACCTCCCTAAGATACTCAACCAGCTCTCGACTGAACTGACGTAGGTCGAGACCATCAGCGTTAACGCTGTTTATGGTTTGAAGGCCGGCGGCGATATCGTTATTCAGGATATGCCTTGCCAGCTCTCGGGCCCGAAAGTCCCCGGTTATCCCCAAAATGGCTTGAACCTGAGGGAGCTCAATCTCAGGGCCGTAATAAGCGAAGAGTTGCTCTAGCAGGTTCTCGGCATCCCTTAGGCTGCCGGTGGCACTCTTGGCGATGAGTTTAAGGGCCTGGGGCTCAATGCGAATACCTTCCTTTTGGCAGATGTTTGCTAGCTTGCTCACCACCGCAGCCTGGGTGAGACGGCGGAAATCGAAACGCTGGCACCGGGAGAGGATGGTAGATGCTACCTTGTGCGGCTCTGTGGTGGCGAGGACGAAGATAACATAAGGTGGTGGTTCCTCCAGGGTTTTGAGAAGGGCATTGGAGGCTGGCTCAGTGAGCATGTGAACCTCGTCTATAATATAGACCTTGTACCTCGCCAAGTTCGGGGCGAAATTCACCTTCTCCCTCAGGTTGCGGATCTCATCGATACCGCGATTTGAGGCGGCATCGATCTCTATTACATCTAGGGCTTGCCCTTCGGTTACCGCCTGACACATTGAGCAGGCATTACAGGGCTCCCCCCTCCCACCGGCAAGGCAATTCACCGCCTTTGCTAGGATGCGCCCGGTGCTGGTCTTGCCGGTCCCCCGCGGACCACAGAAGAGGTAGGCATGGGCAATCCTGCCTGCGAGCAGGGCATTTTTGAGCGTCTTGGTTACATGCTCCTGTCCCACCACCTCTTCCAGGGTTTGGGGGCGCCACTTGCGATAGAAGACCTGGGATGTCATTTTGAGCTCTCAACCTCGGCTTTTGAGCGGACCCATTCCAGGGAGCTATCTATAGCCTTGAGCATCCTCTCCCTATCTTCGGGAAGCTTGCCATCGACTCCCTCTAGATAATAATTGGCGGAGAAATCGCTCACCACAAATTGGGATGTTACATCCAAATTCTCAACCAGTCTACGCACCTCCACGAGAAGCCCTTCCACTGATTGCACACGAAACTCACCCCGCTCTTTCCTTTCATATAGAGGGGTGCCCTTCATCACCCCCAGGGTTCGCAACCTTATAAAGTCCGGGTTTATCTCGTTTAGAACCCTGGCGGTTCCCTCCGCATGTTGTACCCATTTATCCACCCCGCCCAACCCCGGCATTATATATTCAGAAAGTGATATCCCTGCCTCCTTTATTTTCTTACCCGCCTCGATCATCTCCTGGGCGGTTGCCCCCTTGTCCATATACTTGAGCAATTCATCATCTCCCGTCTCCAGTCCGACGTGTAATCGGCTGAGCCCGGCCTCCTTCAGCATCCTCAGCTCCTCCGGCGTCTTCTTCAGCGCTGTCTTCGCCCTTGCATAGCTGGTAACCCGCTCCAGGGTGGGGAATGTCTCATAGAGGAACTCGATTACCTCCACGAGCTCCGGTGTCCTCATTATCAAGCTATTTGAATCTCCAAGGAAGGCTGTTTTTACGCCATCGTTCTCCAGCCACAGAATACCGTTAGCCCTGGCCACCTCTCTTATCTTACTGCCATATCCCATCCGCCATGCCCATTCCTTTAGCTGGTCGGCCAGGGTCTTCATTGCCAGTATATCTTGCTTTATCTCCTCCACCGGTCTCAGCTCAAATTTCATACCTTTATAGGCCCCGCAGAAGGCACACCTATTCCACGGGCACCACCTTGTTGCCCTGACCAGCAAGCTAAAGGCCTCACTTGGGGGTCTCATCGGAGGAACTTCGTACCTCAAGATGTCCATTCCCCAACCTCGCTCAAGATCTTCTCCTCCCTCGTCCTCATCCTCTGTTCACTTTGAGGGTTGTCATGTTCGTAACCGAGCAGGTGGAGCAGGCCGTGAATAGTGAGAAGTGCTATTTCCTGCTTGATGGAATGATTATACTCCTGGGCCTGTGCGATCGCTTGGGGGTAGGAGATAAACACATCACCAAGATGCAGAAAGCCATTGGGAGGGAGCACAAAGGTTTCACCCTCAAGAAGGGCGAAGGAGAGCACATCGGTCGGGCTGTCCTCGCCTCGATATTTCCGATTGAGTTCGCGAATTGTCTCTCCATCGATAATGACCAAACCCAGCTCTACCGGGGAGTCTATCCCCTCCATTGCCAGGGCTTCTGCCACTAGTCTCTGGAGCCAAGCCTGGTCAATAAGTTTTTGAAATGGCTCATCGATGTGGATATGAAGTTTATGCTGAAGCATAAGCCGTCTTCATTGGCATCATAGCACAGCACCATGAGGGGGTCAAGGATGTCATTGACGCAAGATGGCGCGGCTGGTATCATCATTTTATGGTGAATTTCGTCAATAAACTGTTGAGCGCCTCCCGCAAAAACAGGAGCCTTCTTTGCATTGGCCTTGACCCTGACCCTGAGCTGATGCCAGAGATGGATGTTTTTGTCTTTAACAAGACCATTATTGATGCTACCTGTGACCTGGTTTGTGCCTATAAACCCAATCTCACCTTCTATGAAGCCCTTGGTGTTGAAGGGCTTACCGCTCTGGAGAGGACAGTGGAGTATATACCCGAGGACATCCCGGTGATAGCCGATGCCAAGCGCACTGACGTTGGCCATACCGCCCGGGCGTATGCCAGGGCACTTTTTGAGGTATGGGGCTTTGATGCAGCTACGGTTAACCCGTATTTGGGATACGACTCTTTAGAGCCATTTCTCAGCTATTCTGAGAAGGGGGTTTTCATTCTTTGTAAGACTTCAAACCCCGGCTCTGGTGATTTTCAAGCGCTCCATTTGGGGAAAATGCCCTTATTTGAGATTGTTGCCCGAAAGGCGAGGGAGTGGGACAGGCTGGGCAATATTGGGCTGGTGGTTGGCGCTACCTATCCCCAGGAGCTGAGGCGGGTTCGGCAGATCTGCCCTGAGATGCCTTTGCTGATACCGGGTATCGGCGCCCAGGGTGGGGATTTGGCTTCGGCGGTTCAATACGGGGTCGACGATAGGGGGGAAAGGGCGATTATTAGTTGCTCAAGACAGATAATCTACGCCTCCAGGGGTGCCGATTGCGCCATGGCGGCACGGAGTGCCGCCATGGCGCTCCGTGACCAGATCAGGGAACACCTGGCGAAGCTTTCATTACCGAAGGGGTAGAGGCAATGCCCTTGGAGATAAGGCACGGCGACCTAGTTCGGATGAGAAAGAGGCATCCCTGCGGTAGCTATGAGTGGCGGGTGATCAGGGTTGGCGCTGATATTGGGATTAAATGTGAGAAGTGCCATCGCCGTGTGCTCCTTGGGCGTCGCCTCTTCGAGCGAAAGATGAAAGCTATTCTCTCTCAACAGGGCTCTACAGAGGGAGACATGGTTGACAGGAGCAGTATAGAGGCGTAGAATAACTATAGCCTGAGGGCAGAAGGAGGCTTAAATGATTGAGATGATGATCGACAGTATCAGAGTCAGCTTGATGAACTATCAGCGGGTGGTGATCTTGAAGGAGAAAGAGGCGGGACGTTACCTTCCCATCTGGATTGGCCCCGCTGAGGCCGATGCGATAGCGGTGAAACTGCATGATGTTAGTGTGCCTCGTCCTCTGACCCACGACTCCTGGCTTAACTCCGTTGCACTCCTGGGAGCAAGCGTCTGTTCTGTGGTTGTCAGCGAGCTCCGTGACGACACTTTTTACGCCAAGATCGTCCTCGAGAAAGCGGACGGAAGCTACTTGGAGCAGGATTCTCGTCCCAGCGATGCCTTGGCCCTTGCCGTAAGGGCAAAGGCCCCAATCTATGTCGAGGAATTTGTCCTGGATAAAGCTGGGATCACACTTGACAGTGAGACCGGTAAACCGTTCCTTCCCGGCTCTAAGAGGGATAAAGAGGAAGAGATAGATGATGAGGAGCTGAGGAGGCTCTCCGCCTTTCGCGACCTGATTGACAGCCTTGACCTGGAGGGCTTGGATAAGAGTACGTCCTGAGAGCAGAGTTGGGTTTGGGGGGTGAGCAAATGGACGATCAACTTATGAGAAGGCTAATAGCTGGTATGAAGTGTGGCGTCTGCGGGCAACGCTATGAGTCGTCCAATATTAGTGTCCTTGGTCATCGGGAAAGTCTATGGTTTCTTAATGTCTTCTGCTCTCATTGCCGCAGCTATGGGCTTATAGCTGCGGTTATAAGGGGGGGTAAGGCCGTTGAGGTCGTCACCGACCTCTCTGAGGAGGAGTATGCCAGGTTCAGCCAGGGTAGCAGGGTGGGGGCAGATGATGTGCTTGATATACATGATTTCCTCAAGAGCTTCAACGGAGATTTCATCAGGTTGTTTTCCAAGCGGTGATCTTGGAGCCCCTTTTTAGTGAAAAAGCCCTTGGCTTAAAGCTGAGGGCTTCAAATTGACCTGAAAGGTTGTTATATGGTATATTATGGCAAGCTCATGGGGAAGGGACTTGCCATGTATAGGTGGGCTTGGGTGGTGAGGCTTGTTGGCATTGGGTTTTACATTGCGGCATGCATTATTTTACCGTTGGTTTTAGGGGTTTGGTTTGATCACAGATTTGATACTGGTGTAGTATTTGCCCTAATTGGGCTTGTTCTTGGTTTGGTGGCTGCTTTTTTTGGCACCTACCGTATGGTACTGCCGGTGCTCAGGGGGGGGCGGAAAGACGATGAGGAGGCGAACTAGTGCCCAAGCCTTCTAGGAGAGCCAAGATAATCATCGGCTCCTCGCTTATCTTACTTTTCCTCATTATCGGCTTCGTTGACCCGTGGCATGTTTTTCGTGTTCCCTTCGCTCATGTTCAGCTTCCCGCAGAGGAGGTATTCAGCCTTTTTGGCTTCCCGATTACAAATACCATGCTTGCTGCATGGTTTACCATCATCGTCGTCGTCGGGCTATCGTATATTGCCACTCGTAAAATGAAAATTGTCCCCTCCGGACTGCAAAACATAGTGGAAGCCGGGGTTGAGATGCTATATAACTTTGTTCGGGGGGTGGCAGGGGAGAGATATGGGCGCAGCTTCTTTCCCATAATAGCTACCATTTTTATCTTTGTCATGTTTAACGCCTGGCTGGCTCTGCTACCGTTCTTTGGCGCTGGGATATACATCAAGGAAACGGGGACGCCTCTTCTGAGGGGTGCTAATACTGACATCAATTTCCCGCTCACCCTCGCTATTGTTTCTTTCATCTTCGTTGAATACTGGGGTATTAGGGCATTGGGTCTTTTCCGGTATCTGAGAAAGTTCTTCAACATCGGTGGGCTGCTTCGTGGTCACATTCTGACCGGGATTACTGATATGTTTGTCGGGCTTATGGAGCTGATCAGCGAGTTTGCCCGTCTTATCAGCTTTACCTTCCGGTTGTTTGGCAATATGCTTGCCGGTGAACTGCTCCTCATAGCGATTGTCTTCCTCATCCCTCTCGTGATGGTTGTGCCCTTCTATGGACTTGAGCTTTTCATTGGCTTTGTCCAGGCCCTTATCTTTGGTGGCTTGACCCTTGTTTTTGCAACGATGGCGGTTACCCCCCGTGAACACGGATAATAAGCCTGTAAGGAGGTGCAGCGGATGGATCCTGAAGCGATGAAGCTGCTTGCAGCGGGACTAGCTATCGGCTTAGGAGCCATAGGGCCTGGTATAGGCATTGGCATCTTGGGATTGGGGGCGATGCAGGCTATAGGGCGCAACCCTGAGGCGAGAGGTCCTATCATGCTCAATATGCTCCTTGCTATCGCCTTCGCTGAGGCTGTTGCCATCTATGCCCTAGTGGTGGCGATTATCATTAAGTTCGTCTAAAAAGGGGATTTGAGTGGGGGGACTTGGGATTAGTTGGCAGGGTCTAGTCGTCGGGTTAGTAAATTTTGCCCTTCTCCTCCTCCTTCTTTATGTTTTTCTCTACAAGCCTGTCTTGGGGATGCTCAATGAGCGCCAGGCTAGGATCAAGGAGAGTATGGAAAGGGTGGAGGAGATAAGGGAACAGGCGGCGCGGACTGAGGAGCAGGTGAGGGTGCAGCTTGAAGCTGCCCGTAGGGAGGGGCAGGCGATAGTGGCTCAGGCGCAGCTGATGGGGGAGCGGCTTAAGGAGGAGGCACGAGAGGAGGCGCGAAAGGAGGCTGGACTCCTTATCGCCAGAGCGCGCGCTGACATTGAGAGGGAGAGGGAGATAGCAATGGATGAGCTCCGGGCTCAATTCGTTGATCTGGCGCTACTCGCTGCTGAAAAGGTGATCCGGGAAACCCTAGATAAGGAAGCACACCGCAGACTCATCGATGAGGTTCTGGAGCAGAGCGGCGGCCTGAAGAGGGAATAGGGGACTAGAGTGGCAAGAGGAGCTTCGGCAAGGCGCCACGCCCAGGCGGTGTTTCAAATAGCCTTGGAGAGGGGCGAGCTGGAGGGGTGGCGGGCTGACCTGAGAAGGATATCAGCTATTATGACTGAGCCTCGGTTTTCTTTATTCTTAGAAACCCCTAAGATACCGTTCACCGAAAAAGCTAAGCTTTTGAGCGAGAGGCTTGAAGGGGTAAGTGACCTGGCAATGAATTTTGCTTATCTTCTTGTAGCCAAGGGGAGGACGAGGATAGTGGAGGACATTGCCCGGGAATATGAGCGCCTTGTGGATGCCCATTATGGCATAGAGCATGCTGAGGTTACCACTGCAGTCCCTATCGATGACCTGGAGAGGGAGAGGCTCGCCCGCCGTCTAAGTGAGGTCGTGGGTAAGGAGGTGGTGCTCACTATCAAGGTTGATCCCCAGATCACAGGTGGGCTTATCGCCAGGATAGGGGACAAGTTAATCGATGGGAGCGTTATGGAAAGGCTTGCCGCTTTAAGAAAGAGCCTCATTAAGATGTCAAGGTAGTATAGGTACAGGTCGGAGGTGACCCGATGACTTATGCCCGAGATATTGCCTCGATTATCAGGGAGCAGATCGAGCAGTTTGGCGCCCCACTGACCATGGTGGATGTGGGCACTGTGGTTGAGGTTGGGGATGGCATTGCCCGTATTCATGGGCTCAGCGGTGCCAAGTATAATGAGCTGCTTGAGTTCCCCAATGGCATTATGGGGATAGCCCTTAACCTGGAGGAGGATATTGTTGGTGCCATCATCCTTGGGGATTACACTGAGGTGAAGGAGGGGGATGAGGTTAGGTGCACCGGACGGATCATCGAGGTTCCGGTGGGGGAGGGGCTTATTGGGCGGGTGGTTGATCCACTGGGGCGACCCCTCGATGGTAAGGGGCCGATCAAGTTCCAGAGGACTCGCCCTGTGGAGCGGGTGGCTCCCTCTGTTGTCCTTCGAAAGCCAGTTGATACCCCGCTGCAGACAGGCATCAAGGCAATAGATAGCATGATACCCTTGGGGAGGGGTCAGCGAGAGCTTATTATCGGCGACCGCTCCACCGGTAAGACGGCACTCGCCATCGATACCATCATCAACCAAAAGGGAGGGAATCTTGTCTGCATTTATGTGGCTATCGGGCAGAGATCATCCAAGGTCGCCCAAACAGTGGCTACCCTTAAGAATTATGGGGCTATGGAGCACACCATTGTGGTCTCTGCGACTGCCTCCGAGCCCGCCACACTTCAGTATCTTGCCCCCTAT
>DAOTXZ010000095.1:0-2813 GCA_034435115.1 Dehalococcoidia bacterium
ATGTTATCTGTGTCATCGAGGCGGAAGATCTCAGCGCCCTGGGAAATCTCGTTAAGACACGAATTCAAGGCATTGCAGGGGTGAATCACACCATCACCTGTCTCAGCGTCGGCTAATAATAGCGGGGCAACTGCTCTGGTGCATAACGAGCAAATCTTAAAGTCAAAGTTTCTCGGCTCCCTAATCGGAACCGCCGTGGGCGACAGTCTGGGCGCATTGATAGAAGGGTGGCGCATGCTTGAGGAAAGCTATGTCCAGTCCCTGGTTGAGAAACAGAGATTCCTGATCTATACCGATGATACCCACATGATGCTTGGCATTGCTGAGTCGCTAATAGAGAAGAAGGGTTTTGATGGCGAGCACATGGCACGCACATTTATTAAAAATTACGACCGTGAGCCTTGGCGCGGCTATGGGCCGGGGCCACCCCATATCTTCAGGATGATAAAAGGCGGCGAGGCGTGGGACAAGGCTTCTGAGCGACTATATCAGGGGGGATCTTACGGGAATGGCTCAGCGATGCGAATTGCGCCGATAGGCCTTTTTTACTACGATGATCCAGCCAAACTAAAAGAGGTGGCCTATAGATCAAGCCAGATCACTCATGCCCATCAACTGGGAAAGGAGGGCGCAGCCTTACAAGCTTATGCCGTCGCTTTAGCGACAGGCCTTTTCTCCACCCTTGATCCGGCTGACTTCCTGGCTGAGTTAAACCGTTTTGCAGAGCATGAAATATACCAAAAAAAGCTAAGGACGATAGAAAAGCTCCTCGGCGGGGCGGATAAATCTGAGGTTATCGCTGAACTGGGCAACGGGATCGAGGCCTTTGAGTCGGTGCCTACTGCTATCTACTCGTTCCTATCCCATCCCAACTCGTTTGAGAAGGCTATCATTTATGCCATAAGCCTCGGTGGGGACGCCGACACCATAGCGGCGATGACGGGGGCGATCTCGGGGGCATATCTCGGAATCCAGTCCATCCCTGAGCGGTGGAGACAGAAGCTTGAGAATAGGTCATATATTGAGGGGCTGGCGGAGAAATTATGGCATATCAAGCCTCGAAGCCAGAGAGGCACCCCAAGAAACCATATTTTAAACATGTAGCTCTACCACATCGCCATCCTCAAGGACATGCTCCCTTTTGACCCTCTGCCCTTCAAATCTCCCCGAGCCCCAAACCAGGGCATACTTCAATCTAGTGCGGAAGTCCTTATGAATAGACTCAGCTACATCCTCAACCGTGCTTCCCCTCCTTAAGATCACAGGTTCGTCAAGATCGGGCTTCCTGCCCGGAGCCTTCGTGTATACCCGAATGATATCCAGCATCCTGAAGACCTCTGCCTTCATTTCCTCAAGCCCGATCCCATCCCTCGCAGAGATGGAGACCAGGGGAAATCTCCCACCATATTTCAGGCCTAGACCTTTATACTTCTCAGCAGAGCCATCGAGGTCGTTCTTATTGGCTGCGATGAGTGCCCTCTTCTCAATAAGCCACCGGTCTCCCCCCTCCCCCCTCCCCACCGGCTTTATCCTCACCTTCGCTAGCTCCTGAATGACAGTCTCCGCCTGACTTACCGGGTCGTCGCCCAAATCCACCACGAGCAAGAGGGCATCGGCATTCCTCAGGATACTGGGAAGCCATGACTCAGCACCCGGGTCAGTTATGGGCGGGATGTCCACCAGTTGTATTTGAATATTTTCAAACTTCATCATCCCTGGGGTTGGATTTTTGGTGGTAAAAGGGTAATCAGCCACATCCGGGGAGGCATTCGTGACTGCCGAAACTAGCTGTGATTTGCCAACGTTTGGAAGCCCAACCAGTATAACCTGACCAGCCCCCTCCCTCCTTATGTGGTAGCCAGCCCCCTTTCTGCCAATAATATGCCTCCTCTGGGCCTCCTGCGAGAATTTGGCAATCTTCCTCCTCAGCTCGGCACGAAGCTTGTCGGTGCCCTTATGCTTGGGCATGATGGAAAGCATGGCTTCCAGGGCTTCGACCTTCTCCTGGGCACTTTTGGCAAGCCTATAACGCTTCTCAGCCTCGAAATACTGGGGTGGTAGATTCGCCGGCATAATCGCCTCTTTCAGCTTCACTAATATTTTACCAGCTTCACCAAAAAAGCGATATGCCGCGGGAACCGTGGGGAAAGACCTGGCTAGGTCTCAACAAGTAGCGTCTGCAGGAGCTTGGTCTCCCTCTCCAGAACCCTCACAAAGGCGTCAACCACCTTTGGGTCCCATTGCACCCCCGCCCCTTCACGGAGACTCCGGAGCGCCTCCTCTTCACTAAGGCGGGGACGGTAGGGACGAGGAGAGGTCATCGCATCATAGGCATCAGCAACAGCAAGGATGCGAGCCCCCAACGGGATTTCATCGCCTTTCAGCTTGTTGGGGTAACCCGTGCCGTCATAGCACTCATGGTGCGCTTCAATCAAAGGGACAACGCCTTTGAAGCAATCGAGGTATTGTAATACCTCCGCGGCTATAGTCGGATGGCGCTTTATTTCAGCCCACTCGGCCGGGGTTAACGGTGATAGCTTGAGGAGAATCTCATCCCTGATACACACCTTGCCGATGTCGTGCAGTCTGCCGCCGATCTTTACATCCCTCACCACCTCCATGGAGCAACCCATCTCGATGGCAATCTCTGTGGCAAGCTGGGTCACCCGCTCGGCATGCCCCCAGCTATAGGGGTCACGCGCCTCGGTAGCCAGCGCCAGGGTCTTGGCAATATTCAGGATCGCCTCCTCAGATTTCTCGCTTCCCGGGGAGGGATTGCCTCCGGCCTTGGGGTCGCCTCGCCCCCCCACTAC
>DAOTXZ010000096.1:0-12409 GCA_034435115.1 Dehalococcoidia bacterium
CCAAGCTTTGTCTTGGTCTGCCCCTCGAACTGGGGCTCGGGAAGCTTCACACTGATGATCGCGGTTAAGCCCTCTCTGACATCCTCACCGGTAAGGTTAGGCTCGTCATCCTTGAGAATCTTGGACTTTCTGGCATGGTCGTTAAGTACTCGGGTCAGCGCCGAGCGAAGGCCGGTGACATGGGTTCCCCCATCGACGGTGTTGATGCAGTTGGCGAAGCTGAGGATGGACTCGGCAAATCCGTCGTTATATTGCAGAGCCACCTCGACCGCGGTGCTGTTGACCGTCTTGGATATATAGATCGGTCTGGGATGGAGGACCGACTTATTCCTGTTTAAGTGACGGACAAGGCTAGCTATCCCGCCATCGAAGTAGAAGGTGAGCTCTTCGTCTCTTCTTTCATCTATGAGGGCGATCTCCAGTTCCCTGTTTAGATAAGCCATCTCTCGAAAACGCTCCGCCAGGGTATCGAAGTCATAGTTCAGCCTGCCGAATATCTCACTATCAGGGAGGAAGGCGGTGATGGTGCCGGTACCGCTTGCCTCGCCCACCTCGGCTACCTCTCCCTGGGGGACTCCGCGGCGGTATTCCTGACGATAGACCCTGCCGTCTCGCTTTACATCCACCCTCATCCAAGAGGAAAGCGCATTTACCGCCGAGGCGCCGACACCATGTAGCCCACCCGATACCTTGTAGCTCTTCCCTCCAAACTTAGCCCCGGCATGGAGAGTAGTCATAACTGTCTCTAGGGCTGAGGTGCTTGTCTGGGGGTGAATATCAACGGGGATGCCCCTACCATTATCGGCAACCACAACCGTGCCGTCCTTGTTAATGGTCACCTCAATCCGGTCGCAGAACCCGGCCATCGCCTCGTCGATGCTGTTATTGACGATCTCATAGATGAGGTGATGAAGCCCCCGCTGATCGGTGCTCCCGATATACATTCCAGGGCGGCGGCGCACCGCCTCAAGGTCGTCGAGAACCTGGATGTCCTGGGCAGTATAGCTATTACTTGCTTCGTCTCTCATGGAAACGCCTTAGATTAGATAAGAAGAGAGAGCTTGGTTGGTTGTTCTGGAGTTAGGGATTTCAGGAAGGCGATCGCCATAAGCTACCTATTGAACCTGATAGCCAGGGGATCATTTATACTTAATTTTCTTCTTACTAGCATAAGTATATTATATCATACTTTACCACATAAATGGAAGACCTCTCAGACATAAATTGCAACCAAAACCGCATCTGACGGGTTTGTCTCGTCGAAGAAGATTATGGCGCAGCTTCTCCCCGCCACCATCTCCGCCGCGGCAATATTTCGTGCCACAGCCACATTCTCAAGCCATACCGAAAGGCTCCCCGCCACCTGAACCGTCGCCCTATAACTACCTGAATCAAAACCTTGAACTATGCCACGCTTAATTTGCATCCTAAACACCCCCCAGTCTGAGCCGCTGCTCATAGCGGCTCACCATGCCCTTGGTTGTATAGTGTAGCATAAGCCCCAAAACCCGCCGCTTCGCCTGGGTAAGCCCTGCCCATCCATCGGTGATATCGATAACGTCGTAAAGCTCCTGCCCGCAGTTTACGGGCACCAATATCTCCCCTCCTATGGATGTCATTGCCTCATGACGAAGCTCAGCCTGGCTGCGCTCCTGGGCCTTTTCAATCGTATTGAGATTCAAATCATGGATCTGGCGCAGCCTGTCGCAGACGTTGCCGATCTCGTCCCAGGCAAAAGAATCGACCATCACCCCGTTCCCGTAGACCTGCACTCGATTTATCGCGGGGCATGCAAAGCTATAGCGCCCCTCCAGAATGGGGTGGTTGTTACCATAGCTGTAGACGCTTCCATCTGTGGCTAGAGGGTTTAAAGTATAGCCATAGTTTCCTCGGAAAAACAGGACATCGGGCACCATAGCTAGGAGCCGAAGCACCGCTTTCGCCCCACTCTCAGCGGGGTGGATGGTGAAGGCGGGGTAGTGATTTACCATCAGGCCACTTGAGCTGAAGGCAGAGAACTCGAGCCCCGCCCGGGCAAAGATGAACGAGAGAAGCTGAAAGATGTTTTCCTCCCCTTGATTCCAGCTGAATTGTCGGCGTGCCTTCCAGTTATTTAGGAGCCCCCAACCATCGTGGGCATGGAGCACTAGATAGGCGCTGCCCCTCTCCAAGAGATATTCCCATCCCTCAATCCAGTAGGCTGGCCCTACTGAAACCTCATTCCCTTGTGCGGTTCGATAACCGGGGCTCACGAGGATCTCAGACCCTTCCTTGATGGCAGCAAGGGCACCGGAACCAATATCTCTATACCGCCCGTCATCGTTGCGCAACATGAGTCGTAGCCTTCCTGAGGCAGGCTCTGTCCAGGTGGTGAGCTCAACTACATCCTTGGTTAGGTCGAGCGAGGCTGGGGAGAGGGCTGCCCTCCACACCCCCAAAGGGGTGGAGAGCCAGGCATAGGAGCCCCTATGAGTGATAGCTACCCCATAGTTTGAGGTGAGGTCAAAGGGCACTGGCTCCCGCCAAAGAGCGGAGACGAACTCGGCGGTGGCCAGGGAATGGGACCAGAGGGGTCGGCTATATGATTGTGACCCGCTGTATTTTTCCACGAAGAATAGACGGAAGACATCGGGCCAGTCAATAGAGGGGAAATGAAAGGCCACACTTGAGCCGGGGCTAGCCCGGCAGATCTCCTTAAGCGGTGACCAAGTGCCCGGGGATTGCGAATAGCCATCGCCGAAGAGGCATTGCCAGACGCCATTCAGGTTCCCGGTCTTAGCTCCTGTTACGACGGTGTTCCAGTCGCCGGCATGGAGAAGGGCGATCCCGGAGACAGTTGTAAACCACTCCGGAGCCTGGACGGAGTTTTCCTGGGCTGGGCTGTATTCTTCGAACATGAAGTCATGAGTAGTGTCGCTTGTCCAGCTTGAACCTGAGTCGGAGCTACGACACTTAGTTCCCCTGGGATAGGTGGCGCTGGTGGAATCGAAGCGCCAGTGGAGGCGGTTGGTGGTGCTGCCCGAGGGAACACGGACGACGATGGCATACATGGTTCCTGCGGTCAGGGTGATGGGAGTAGTGAAGGTGATGGTGTGCCATTCCCCGGGGGATGTGTCGGGGAGGGTATTGCCATTGGTTGTCCCCGACGCTAGGTCTGCGCCGGTGGGCAGACCTCCGGAGGTGGCTCTAATGCTGACGGTGACGGTGCCTGGGTTACCTGTTCTGTAGAGAAGTAGCTTTACTGAGGCTATTTGGTGGGTGACTTGCGGGGTGAAGGTCTGGGCATCCCAGTAAACACCGTAAAAACTGTGAGCCGTGTCGTCCCCGGTGTTATAGTATTCATGGAGCGTTTGTGGTGTGGACTGCCAGCCCCCCGAAAGACGCCTTTCGGCTCTGAGGCGGTGACCGTATGAGTAGATGACACAAACATCGCCGTTGTCTTTGTGGGTGGCGGCGACTCTACCATTGGCGTCCGAGATCATGCCGGTATTGGTCCAGCCTCCCCAGGTGGCTCCGTAGTCGGAAGACTCCTGACGGTAGATGTGATAGGGGGATGAGGATTCGATGGCGAAGACAAGGACTTCGGCTCCTAGGGCGGTGCAGGCAACGGCAAGGGCGGTTCGTCCTGTTGAAGTCCACTGGGAGAAGTCGGAGTTCTCGTCGGGGGAGATCACCCGTGAGCGGTAAAGTGTGCCCGTGGTGGGGTCGATCCTGAAGCGGATGAGGCTGCCGTCGCCGGGGATTGTGGCGGCATGGTAAAAATCAGCCTCGCTGCCCTCGTATAGCCGTTCCCACTCAAGTCGGGTGATCCCTGCTATGCGGTTCTTAACCTCCACCTTGATATAAGGAACAGATGATGGACTTTTCTGTGCGGCAAGTAGGGTGCTTGATAGAGTTCTCATTTCTCACCTGTGCTTTGTTGTCCCGCTCTCTGCCCGAAATAGAACCCAAGCGCGAGCATGGCTGGGGCCTGCCCGGCGCCCAGAAGTGCCATGGCGAATTCCGGGGTGAGGCTCACCCTTGCCGCCAAAAAGAACAATAATATCTCGTAGGGCAGGACGGTCAGGGTGGCCAGGGTGGCACGGACGCCCCAGTCCTTTACGATTTTGGGGTAATCCATTCTGAGGTCTCCTTTCTTCCTCTTTTCAACCGGGCTTGGGGCTTCTAGCGCCCCAGAGAGTGCTCTTATTTGATGAGTAAAGCCAGGGTTTGGGGCAGCTCCTTCCCCGCTTTGAGATAGTGGGCAGCAAGGTGGCGGGCTGCCTCGATGATCTCTTTGGGGCTTGCCTCCACCCTCCGCCCTCGATATCCCCCTGGAGAGAGGGCGGCCACTGCCGCAGGCATCCTATCCCAGTTGACCGTTCCCTCAATGTCGAGCTTTCCTGAAAGCGCCCGGAAGATGGCTCTCGTGTGGTGAGGTAGCTTCCAGCTCTCAGGGTCATCAGGGTTTCCCACAATGGCGAATGCCTCCTTGGACAGTCCCTCCTTCAGTTTGCGTACACCGGCTCGAACCTTTTCTAAGGCTTTGGTCATGACTTACCTCCTCATGGTCCCCAATCGATGGCCTGGCTGGCTGGAGGTTCGTAGGGACGGTAGAGCTGCCTGATGCGCAGTGTGTTCTTTCTGCTGTGCTTTGAAAGCCCCTTCATAAAGGCAGCCAGCCTATCCTGCCCCCAGGTGAGGTAGTGCTCCCAGGTTAGTCCCCCACCCACATTCACCCTGTTAGTTGCATAGCTTGCCCACTCAACAGCGGCATACCCCTCAGCCCCTATTGCCACCAGATCCTCGAGGGGTGATGGAATGGTGGAGGTGGTGGCATCCAGGGTGTGGAGCTTCCCATAATAGACATTTACCTCCTCTCCACCGCTTGGTATTTTATCTACGAGCAGTGTTAGGGTATTCGCCCAGATGCTGAACCGGACATAGGCCGGTGGATACCTGCCCACGGGATACTCAACTGCCTCTACAGCCACCAGATCGGTCAAACTGGCCAGGGAAATATCCCGACTTCCCCCCGGTGGTGAGGGTTGCCTTTGCCTGGAGGGGGACTGAGAGGCTCAGTTCCTGAACTGCATGAGCGATGTGGCGCTCAAGCTCGGAGTCGCTCCAGCGGTAATTTTGGGCATCCTCGTCATGGAGGTCTTTTCGGACACGAGCTCTCATTTCAGCCAGATTCACCTCACTCCTCCTTACAAAGGTGATGGGGCGGTGAGATAGAGCTAAGCTCTATCTCACCGCCCCTATGCTAGTCCCTAACCCCGATAAGCCTCGCTAGCTTCAGGGAATTGAACACAGCTAGGGAGACATACCACTTCACCCTCGTCCTTGTGGCGTCCTTTGTCTCGAGGCTACCCACCCTCTCCACCTGAAGCCCTCCTGGGCTAGTGAGCCCGGCCACCGCCCCTTCGCCGAACTGAAGGGCATAGATGGTTGAGCAGTCGTTTGATGTGCCCACAGTCTTATTATCGGCGATCCAGTCGCAGATCCCGATGGGGATGCCGTCATAGTACTGAACCATCTGCCCGAACTGGTTTCGGTCTGCCTCCAGAAAACCCCCCGAGGTTCGGCTGAGTGCGTTAAGCTTGCGCCGGCTGCGCCTGCTCATCAGGAGCATATCGGGCTTTCCCAGCTTTATCTTGTCGATGAGCTCATCAAGCTTCTCCAGGGTGAGGGTTCCCCCGTTTACCCCCATACTTACTGTTTGCTCGGCAGTGCAGAGCTTATCGATGCCATCAAAGGACTTGGCATCCGCGGAGGTATCGCCGTTTACGAAGGTATCGTCGAACTTTTGTTGCACTGCCTTCGCCTTGAGATGCACGACGGCTGCCTCTAGATCCTGGATGTTGCTCCTGGTCTGCGCCAGAAAGTTATCCACATCGGCGTCGCCGCCAAGGATCTTCAGGTTTGCCGTCTTCTGGGTAAAGGTGGGGGTTGACTCCGCCCAGGTGTCACCAACGTCATAGAAGCTTACCGTAGGCGCCTGGTTCTCCTGGTTATAGGTGAGTCCATTCCCTGCAATCTCAATTGTGTGGAAGCAATGAGAGGCTAATAGATTTCGAGCATAGTTTCCCCTTCATGCCCCGCACTGGGAGATTGTGTGGAAGCAATACCATGCAGTCGGAGCGGTCTACTCCTGTCAGGTAAGGCCGGGGTGAAGATGCTTTCTTGTGCGCCGGTACAGGGCTACGGCAATCGCCGAGCCAGCTTCCGTATCTTCTGGCTGCGGTGACTCAGGAGCCCGCCCTTGTCGTAGCTGATAAGAGCAGGATGCGTTGACAGCCGAAGAGCTCTGTGCTCACAAGATTCAATGAATTCCTGCGGCCTATGACTGTCGAGAACAGATGTGAAGGCTTGCCTCAAACGAGCGACCGCCTGAAATTCGCCGTCTGCCCTGATGTACCCGCCTCTGATAAGCGTACTCTTGGGGACCGCCCCCTTCTTGTTCCTGAGAAGCTCCACGGGCAGCCGCAGGAAGAGAGCAAAGGGAACATCGCCGATAGAAATCCGCACTCCGTTCACCAGAATTATGTTTGAGGCTCGCTTTTCCATCTGCCCGGGAATGTGAACAGATAGGCGAGTCCTGTAGCCATAGTGGTGGCACTCCTCTTCCTCTTTTGGCGAAAGAGGTCTCGGTGACGCCTTCTCTGATTCCCGTGGGCTGGGCACTCTGGTGATCTTAACCAGGAGGCTGCCCAACTCCTCACCTATCGCCTGAATGCTCATGAAATCCTTGCTGACCATCGCCCTGAGCCCTGCCCAAACGACTCACCTCTCTTGCTTTGACACAAATCCTGGGACTCGGAGAAGCCTCAGCTTTCGGTAATAGCCTCTACCTTTCTGATAACTCCAACAACCTTCCCCTGGATTTCCACGTTTTCAGCATCTTCGTACAAAGGCTTCATTTGCCTGTTAGCAGGCTGGAGACGGATACGCCCGGCCTCCTTGTAAATCCTCTTAAGCGTCACTGCCTGCTTGTCTCTCAACCAGACAGCCACCATTTCTCCGTTATCGGCTGTGCTTGCCTGCTGCATAAGCACGATATCCCCGTCGTCAATCAGGGCATCGACCATAGAGGTGCCTTTGACTCTGAGAGCATAAACTCTCTCCCTGCCACGGGTCAGGTCCTGGGGCACCTCGAGGCTCTCTTCGGGTGTGGTAACCCACGTGTCAGCAGAGGGAACCGGGATTGGCTCGCCAGCAGCAATGGTTCCTAACAACGGAATTTCAACGGTGCCCGTCTTTCGTTTCGTTAGCCCGATGCTCCTGGAGACCTCATGGTCTCGGCGTATGTATCCCTCCCGTTCTAACACATTAAGGTGGTATTGGGCGATGGAGGACGAGCTAATGCTGCAGCCTTTGGCTATATCTCTCACCGCCGGGGCGTATCCTCTGTTCCGGAGAAAGGTAGCAATGAAATCGAGGATCTGCTTGCGTTTAGGGGAAAGTGCTGGCATGCCCGCCTCCTGAGAGTAGCACAGATGTTCCATAGAACAAATGTTAGCAGGAGGCTTGGGCGTCTGTCAAGGGCAGAATGTCACGCCTTGCGAAGATAGATGAGGCTTTAGGGCAGCTTCAGTGCGTATCGGGGGCACTCTTGGAGGTTCAAATGAGGCCAAGTTCGCTTGGTCTTTTGACTTCAAGGGTGCCTGGAATTCCCCTATTTCCGGCTGAATGGCCATAACACGCGACGCGGAGCCGGGCACCACGCATCAAATTCGCCCGGCGTCTCAATGATTATCGTGTGGCCCTCCTGGCGGGCCTTTACCTCTGGCGGTAGATACCCCTCAAATCGGCGAATCTCCCAGAACTGCATCTGGTCGGGAAAGCGCACCAACAGCCTTTCTTTCTCCCGTTCTAGCTTTGCGTCCCGCCGCCTGTAGAGCAGGTCAGCCCACCTGGTTCTCCCCAAGTCATACTTTGTTTCAACGGGCTGGTCAAGGAAGAATTCTGGCAGCGCTCTACCAGCATGGTCATAGAGCTGGTGCATTACAGCCCGAGCGATGTAGAGCTCATCGTCGCTGAACTCGCTGTTCTCCGCCAAGCGTTCAAGGTACAGGTGACAGAACCATCTGAAGACACCATTGCCGCGCTCGAACAGCTCCTTGAGCTTTCTCTTACCCTCTTCGGTCGAGGCGAAATGGACATCAAAGTCAATCCGCTTTACCCGTGATCTGGCCCAGTCCTGAAGTCTTGGCTCGTTTGAAGACAGCACGAGCTGCGGCACATCCAGATTGCCTCGCCACCAGGTCTCCCAGTAGGCTTTCAGGACGTCAGGCACCCAGGGTTTGCCGGAAAACTCGACGTCGTCAAAGGCGAGCGGAAACACGGTGCCGACAGTGGCCGCCCCTCTTATCTTCCGCCTGGAGAATTCCTCTCTGGGCAAAGCCTCTATGTCCTGCCCGGTGACAAGCTTGAGGGCGAAACGAAGAAAGGTGGTCTTCCCGTTTTGTGTAGGGCCGTAGATGTAAAGGAACCTCGGTCCCTTCGGATCCACCTGGCCATAGGCGACGCGCTTCCTTCGCATATACTCGTTGGCGAAGGGCGAGAAGAAGATATAGAGCAACGCTTCGAACATACTGGCCTTGGCAAATCCAGGGTCTGGGCTTTTCCCTAGGTCCACAGTGTTCACATAGTCTTCGATGTGTTTAAGCCCCGCATTAACAGTCTCAGAGTCAGACAGCGGCTCTGAAAGGCAGAAAATGGACCCCTTCAGTCCGAGGCGCAGTTCCCGCCTTGCGAAGTCAACCCGCATCAAAGGTATGCCATAGGTCGTGTGCACGTGGTTCACGAAGGCTGACGAGCTCACGGCCACTCCGTTGGGTGTTATCGTCGGTCTCAGCGGCTTCAAAAGTCGCTCAAGTTCCTTCCTCGCCGCCGGCGCTTCGGGTAACTTCACAGTTACGATATCCGCCTCCCTCTCGCTGGGCACCAGCAGGGATTGGGCGGAGATTTCTTGGAAGACCTTTGCCGCCTCTGCTTCCGGTGCGGGAATCGTTTCCCCCTTCACCCACACCTCAATCAACTCACGCCTGGGGGTGGTATCGCGGCTTTTGAACAGGTCTATTAGCTCGCCCATGAAGAGGGTGCAGCCTTTAACGTGAGCCCGGTAGTCCTCCAGCACCTTTTCTACGAAGTTGTCTCCAGCCTGGAGGTCGGCATACCAGGCGTAGTTCACCTGGCTGGCCTTACGGGCCGTGTCAGTCAGGTTGGCGCTCGTTTGGATTATGCGTACGGTGCCAGGTCTTTCCAGGATATATAGCTTGGTGTGGATACTGCGCCGAGGTACAAGGATACGCAGAGACCCATTCTCCACACGGGTCGCCAGTGCCTCCACGACTTCAGTGGGCTTGTCCTGGAGCTCCTGGCGCAGGGCTGGCTCCGTCAGGTCCTCCCCCACAACTACCTCGATCTCTTGGTAGCTACGCTTCTCGAAGAACTCGCGCAGGAGGTCGGAGGAGACCACATATGAAATGGCATGCATCTTCGTGAACCCATCAAACAGAGTCTCAAAGTCCTCCCTATGGGAGATGACCTGCGTCTCCACATGACCCGTGCCTTGGAAAAGGCTGCCCTGCACAGTCTGCCCTTTCACCTTCCTACGATGCCCCCCAGGCTAACCTGTCAAACCACGACCAGTGCAAAGGGGTTCATCTATGAGATGGAATAGGCCCAGTTTGACCCTCCTTCCACCATCTTTTCGTCCAACTCTTTGACTATCGCCTTAACATCGCACTTCCATCGGCTGTCATCCATGAACCAACGCAGCACATAGCGCAAGGCGTCTTCTGCCCTTGGAACGCAACCGACCACCGTATCTTTGTCTGCTCCTCCATGCACAACTTTGCTCCTGACCTCGTAGAGCTTATTCAGAAGGTCTATACGCTCTCTGTGTTCGCCGAAACGAGGCGGGAGGAGCACAGCACCCCGCAACCGAAAGCGTATCGTTGTTTCCAGTCTATCCGTGTCAGGGGCCAACAAGCTCTCCAGGCCAATCACATAGTCGATTAACTGGTCTTCAGGCTCTCTCCTTTGGGCAGCGGCTATGAATCTTCTAAGAGCCAACTGGAGATATTGTGGACCTCCTCCGCTAAGCGCCGAAACAACCCTGGGATATAGCTTCTGAGCAAGCTGGATAGCGTCTTTATGAAGCTGGAGGGATCCCCCACCAGGTCCCGTGAGTGTAGGCTCTCTTCCAGACACAGTTCCGGCACCAAGAAAGGGGCTCGCGTGGCGTGACCGTAGCAGGGTAAGCCGTGCTGTCCCAGGCGAAGCCAGTGCAAGTGTCGTCGCAATGTAGCGGAGTCCTTCGTTATGCCAGTTGACCGCTTCAAATGTGTCCCTTGGGCCCTTCTTGTTGACTTCGCAAATCCAGTCACGGCTATTGAGCCAGGGCCTGGCGTAGGGAAAAGGGGCTAGCTGCATGCGAGCTTGTTCCTTGATATCGTCTGGAGAAATAGGCCTGAAATGGATTTCTTCAGATAAGCTAAATGGGCATGGGGCACTGAAGTTCTCCACTTGAAAAACCGACCTTACCGTGATGGTAGGCGCAGCGAGGTCAACACAATAATCCCGGATCACTTCTCTGGCGACTGCCCTGTCAACTGCTAGCCTACCGGACTTGGTGAAATACACATGAATGACTCGCATGGCCATGTCCATAGAACCATCGATCCAGCTGCTAGCTGGGAAGCCGCCGTGCCTGTCTGCAAAATCCTTGAGCACGGTGCCCAGTTGGACCACCGGTGGAAGCTCGTTGAGCTGCTCACCATAGGTCCACAGTATGCGCGCCGGGTCGGGTTCAATGTAGGGCGCAGTCTTGCCCTGAGAGCGCGTATTATCTTCTGGTACAGGTTCCATCCAGTGAGCTTCGTACTGGCGCTCAGGGATTGTTGCTACCCCTTGAGAAGCCAGATGTTTGACCAGGGCCTCAACAGCCGCCACGAGAGCATCGACCAGGTCTTGCGCATGCGTATCACAGAATTCGTTGTCGTCCTTCATCCTAGTTGTCTCGTTTGCTCTATAGCCCTCCACGGAAGGCCGGGGCACGATCCGCCAGGCCGCTTTCCGATAGGTATGCTCGCACCAATGACCTGAAAAGCCTGCCGTGGTTGGGAACTTTCAAGTGCAAGAGTTCATGGACTATCGCCTCAGAGCGGAAAGCAGCTGGCTGACGCAGGAGTTCCGTGTCAAAGGTAAGCCGCCCCCTGGAAGAGCAACTCGCCCACTTGCGCCGCATGGGCCTGACATGGATTTCCATGGGTTCCACCCCGATTCGGCGCGCCCATGCCTTAACCTCAGCTTTGAACAGGTCAGCAGGAACCACCACCTCCAACGGTGCCCAGCCCTGGTGGTCGCGCTTCTCAATCATTCCGACCTCCGGAGCATTTGGAGAATCCGTTCTGCGTGCTCTGGAACCCGGTCCAATCCAGCCGCCACCAGCGCCTTGGTCATGGCTATCCTGACCTGGCGCTCCTGCTCACTGCTGCTACACCAGTGGGGATAGCGCTTGAACGCTTCCATGACCTCTCGGGCGACTGCTTCCGCCTGTCCGACCCCTTCCCGGCTCAGCAGCCAGTAGGCTGCAAAACCCGCCTGCGACAGGTCTGTCTTCTGTCGGGCCCTCTCCGCGTCTTTGTACTCCGCAACCAACTGCTCCAACTGCTGCAAGGCTTGCTGGGTCGTGAGCTGGCGATCCTGGAATGCCTGCGCGATCTGCTCGGCCCTCTCCCCTATGGAGATGAGGTATGGCGACTGCTGGCTTTGTTGCAGGACGATGTTCTGCAGCACCTTGATGAGGTTGAACACCTTCACCGTGTCCGAGTCGTGCTGGCCAGCTATTCGGTCCAGGGCCTGCTCGTTGAGCAGGGTGCCAGGGCCAATCTCGGCTATGGCACTGGTCCACGTCTGCTGTTGGACCAGGGAGGCCGTCTTCCGGAGGAAGCTCTTGTCTACAGGGATGCCCGGCTCATAGGCGGCCCGAACCAGCAGATACATTCTAACCAGCTCTTGGTAGTCGTGAAGGAACGGTCGGAGGAACGGGTCAGGAGAAAGAACCTCATATAATTCCTGGATCTCCCGCATATAGCGGTAGAAACGATGGCGCGGCTCGCGGTCACGGAAGTGCTCCAGCACCGCCTCGGCTGCTTTGTCACCCTCTTTGCCCGCCCACAGGGGAAGGAACTCATTTTGTCCCTGGGCCATGAGGGTCTGGAAACGTCCCTGCAAGACCTCCAGCCCTTCAATGGTTCCTTCTACGTCCTCCGAGTCGAAGGCCAGGGCCTTCTCCAGCTTGTCGAAGATGCCGACGAAGTCCAGAACGAAACCGACTGGCTTCCGGCGCCCACCCTCGTCTTCGTAGGGGCGGTTGACCCGGGCGATGGCCTGTAGGAGCACATGGTCGCGCATAGGC
>DAOTXZ010000097.1:0-1881 GCA_034435115.1 Dehalococcoidia bacterium
AAGTGGACTAGCTGGTCAGGTATCGGGGATGATCAAGGAGATAAAGAGTGCCCGAGAGGTTGTGGAACAGATTGTCAGCGAAGCGATCGAGATCCTTATGAGTAGGTTGCCCTCCGAGGTAACGGCAAGCAGCTAACAACTAAAGGAGGCAATTATATGGTAGGGATTACTTCGTATGGTGCTTACATACCCATCCATCGAGTGGGCGAGGAGACGAGCGGCTGGCGCATGCCGATAGAGAAGGCGGTCGCCAATTATGACGAGGACAGCGTAACTATGGCGGTAGCTGCTGGCATCGACTGTTTGAGCGGCATCGATCGCAGGGCAGTTGATGGCCTGTTCTTTTGCTCAACGACCTCTCCCTATAAGGAGAAACAGGCGGCAACCATAGTGGCTACTGCTATTGACCTGCGCAGAGACCTTTTCACCGCTGATATTACCAATTGCCTGAGGTCGGGCACAACCGCCCTCAGGATGGCCGTAGATGCCATCAGGGGTGGATCGGCGAAGCAGGTTATGGTCACTGCTGCCGACTGCCGCATGGGCACTCCAATGAGTGATTTCGACCGCAGTTTTGGTGATGGTGCTGCCGCTCTTCTCCTCGGTGACCAGGGGGTGGTGGCAAGTGTTGAGGGTAGCTACTCTGTCTCTAATGAGATGCTCGACGTCTGGAGGACGGACGGGGATAACTTCGTTCGCTCCTGGGAGGACCGATTCATCTATGAAGAAGGTTACGCAAGCGTCCTCCCCGAGGCGGTCTCGGGGCTTATGAGGAAGTATAACCTGACCCCAAAGGATTTTGCCAAGGCCGTTTTCTATGCCCCTGATGCCCGAAGGCACCGCGAGATGGGGGCGAGATTGGGCTTTGACCCTGCCCAGGTTCAGGACCCGTTGTTTGGAAGGCTGGGAAACACCGGCACCGCCTTTGCGCCGATGCTTTTGGTGGCGGCTTTGGAGGAGGCAAAGCCCGGTGAAAGGATCCTCCTTGCCAGTTATGGTGATGGAGCCGATGCCCTTGTGCTTGAGGTGACCGACCACATAGAGAAGATCAGGGATAGGAGAGGGATAAAGGGTCATTTGGCATCAAAGAGGATACTCAGGAACTACTTTACCTATTTGGAGTGGCGTGGGCTCGGGGTTGGCGGCGAAGCTATGCGCGGCATGCCCCGCCCCTCAGCATCATGTATATGGAGGGAGCGCGACGAGATTATAAGGCTATATGGGTCGAGGTGCAAGAGCTGTGGAACGATCCAGTATCCCCCGCAGAGGATATGCACGAGCTGCCATGCGAAGGATAACTACGAGGATGTGAGGCTCTCCGACAAGAGGGCTAAACTTTTTACTTATTCTCTGGATTATGCCACCTTTGTCCCGGATAGGCCATTGGTTAATGCCATCATCGACTTCGATGGCGGTGGCAGGGGGAATTTTATGATCACCGACCGGGAGATAGATAGTATCCAGGTGGGCATGGTGCTTGAGATGACCTTCAGGAGGCCATACACCGGGAGAGGCATTCACAACTACTATTGGAAGTGCATGCCAGTAAGGATGTAGCTAGTAACAAAGGGAGGAAACAAATGGGCATCAAGGACAGGGTTGCCATAATCGGGATGGGCTGCACCAAGTTTGGGGAGAGGTGGGAGGTCGGTGCTGAGGACCTGATGATAGAGGCTGCCTACGAGGCTTGCGAAGATGCCGGGATAGCACCTGGGGATATCCAGGCCGCCTGGCTGGGAAGCACGCAGCTTGGCACGGGGACACCTCTAGCCAAGGCCCTGAAGCTTGACTATATCCCGGTAACTAGGGTGGAAAACGCCTGCGCCACCGGTTCGGATGCCTTCAGGAATGCTTCATTTGCAGTAGCCGCCGGGATATATG
>DAOTXZ010000098.1:0-10481 GCA_034435115.1 Dehalococcoidia bacterium
CCCTTTCCCCCGGCCTCATAGGTCTGGTGGTGACGGTTACTGTATAGTGGAGGTGATGCCCCAGTTCCTTCATCCGAGAAAGCACAGCGTCCTTGCCGACACCGGAGGGGCCGGAGAGGACGATCACAAGTGGCCTATCTTTCACTGAGCCTCTCCAGATCGCGCCAGAAGCCGGGGTATGAGATATCCACCGCCTCGGCTTGATCGATCACTGTCTCACCTTCGGCAACAACTGCTGCCACCCCGAGGGTCATCGCCAGACGGTGGTCACCATGGCTATGGCACTCTGCCCCTGCCAACCGCCTCCCCCCGCGGATCACCATGCCGTCGGGAAGCTCCTCCACCAGTGCCCCCATTTTGGATAGCTCACTCGCAGTTGTCCTGATGCGGTCGCTTTCCTTTACCCTCAGCTCTGAAGCACCTCTTATAACCGTGGTTCCTTTGGCAACCGAGGCGGCAACGGCGACGACCGGGATTTCATCGATGAGGCGCGGAATAAGCTCGCCCTGGATTTCGATACCCTGAAGCGAGCTTGACTCAATGCAGAGGTCGGCGACAGGCTCGCCGCTCTCCATCCTTTGATTCTCTATCCTCAGCCTTGCTCCCATCATAGTGAGGGCGTCAATAATCCCGGAGCGAGTCGGGTTGATGCCGCAATTAAGTATCCTTATCCTCGCATTTGGATGTATCGCCGCGGCGACGAGCCAGAAGGCAGCAGCGCTGATATCGCCGGGGACGAGGATATCCATGGCGGCCAGATGGGTATGCCCCGGGGTGATGGTGACCCTGTTTCCTTCTATCTCAAGGTTCGCCCCCATCGATTTGAGCATCCGTTCTGTGTGGTCGCGGGACTTAATGGTCTCCTCGATAGTAGTGGTTCCTTCAGCGAAGAGGGCAGCGATGATGAGTGCCGATTTTAGCTGAGCGCTGGGGATGGGGAGGGAATAGTCTATGCCACGGAGTTTCCCTCCCCTGATAGCTAGGGGGGCGAATGAGTCATCACCCCTCCCCCAAATGCTCGCTCCCATCAAGCGGAGTGGCCTAATTATCCGCCCCATGGGACGGGAACGAAGCGAGTGGTCTCCGGTGATAATAGAGAGGAAGGGCTGTGCTGCGAGCAAGCCCGCTAGAAGCCTTATTGTGGTGGCGCTATTTCCGGCATCAAGCACGTTCTCGGCTTCCCTCAGCCCATAGCCTCCCACTCCGGAGATAGTGAAGCCATCTTTCCGCTCTTCGATCTCCACCCCTAGAGCTTTGAGGCAAGAGATAGTAGAACGGCAATCGGCACCCGGGGAGAGGTTGGTGATCGTGGCCTTGCCGGTCGCAATGCTATTAAGGATGACGGCGCGGTGTGAGATGGACTTATCACCGGGAGGGATAACCTCGCCGTGAAGGGAGGAAGGCCCTCTAACCAATTTTTTCATCACTATTTTCTTTCCTCTGAAGCCAGCGCTGGCGCGCCTCACGGGCGCGGGAAAATTCCTGTTCCAACCCCTCATCGCCCTCTGCAATTAAGTGGCGATACTCTTCTAATTCGCCGATGTAGCTGTCGATCCAGCGCAGGATGTTGTCCTGGTTGGTTAGACAGATGTCTCGGCTCATCCTTGGATCCCCGGAGGCGAGACGTGTCAGGTCTTTATAGCCGGTAGCGGCAAGCCGGGACATCTGGGGCCAGAGGGGGCTTTTGGCTGTGGCCGAGACGAGGGCAGCGGAGAGGACAAGCGGCAGGTGGCTTATCCCAGCTACAAACCTATCATGCTCCTCAGCATCGATAAACAGGGGCTTTGCACCTATCTGGCTCACCAGCTTCGTAACCGCATCGACCGCCTCTAGTGGTGCATTCTTGGCGGGGGTGAGGCAATAGATACAATTGATAAATAGGGTGGCTTCGGCAGCACCTATACCCGGGGTCTCTTTCCCTGCCATGGGGTGACCGCCGATGAAGTTCACCGTGCCTGGGAGGAGCTCCGTTGCCCATTCCATTACCCGTGCCTTGGTGCTTGCGGTATCGGTAACCACTGAGCCAGGGGTAAGGTGCTTGGCGATCTGCCCCAGAACCTCCTTAATCGCCATCACCGGGGTGGCAATGATGACAAGGTTGGCTCCCTCAACCGTGGAGGCGAGACTGCTCTTGGCATTATCCACCGCCCCCAGCTTTAGTGCCTGTAGAGCCACCTCAGGGCGACGGGCGTACCCGACCAGCTCAAGACCTTGAACATTTGCCCTCTTAAGGGCAAGCCCCATCGACCCCCCGATTAACCCCAGCCCGATAATGGCAATACGTTGCATCCTTCCCTTCCGCAAAAGTTAGCCTATTATAGCATAGTATTCTTAGCTAGAGAAGGACGGCTTTCCTTGACAGCTAATAAGCGCTATGATATAGTCTCAAAATATATTATTATAAAAGTATATGTTTTCCGTCCCGCAGGGGCGGATTTTTGGCTGTAGGAAGATGAGGAGCGATACGGTAAAAAGGGGCATTGAGCGTGCCCCCCATCGGTCTTTACTTTATGCTGTGGGATGCACAAAGAGGGACCTTGAGCGGCCATTTATCGGCATTGTGAATAGCTTTAGCGAGGTGATACCGGGGCATGTGCACCTTCGTAGCATTGCCGAGGCGGTAAAGGATGGGGTGAGAAGCGCCGGGGGCACCCCCTTTGAGTTCAATACCATAGGGGTATGCGATGGTATTGCCATGGGACACTTCGGGATGAGGTTCAGCCTTCCCAGTCGCGAGCTCATCGCTGACTCTTGCGAGGTCGTCTGTGAGGCACATGCCTTTGATGGTTTGGTCTTTATCCCAAATTGTGATAAGGTGGTTCCCGGGATGCTGATGGCAGCGGTGAGACTAAACCTGCCCTCTATCTTTGTGAGCGGCGGCCCAATGCTTGCAGGACGCATTGGGGGTAGCTATATCGACCTCAATACCATGTTTATGGCAGTGGGCAGGGTGGTGAGGGGGGAGATGAGCGAAATGGAGGTTGGGGCGCTTGAGGAGCTTGCCTGTCCTGGTCCTGGTAGCTGTGCCGGGATGTTCACCGCCAATACTATGAACTGCCTCACTGAGGCATTGGGGATGGCGCTACTAGGAAATGGCACTATCCCTGCTGTTGAAGCGAGACGCCTTCATCTTGCCAGGAGGACGGGAGAGAAGATTATGGAGCTAGTTGCTCGGGATATTCGTCCCCTCGATATAATAACAAGGGAGTCGATCCATAACGCCCTTGCCGTGGACATGGCATTGGGGGGAAGCACTAACTCGGTTCTGCATCTCATGGCTATAGCGCATGAGGCGGGGATTGATTTTCCCCTTTTCAGGGTAAACCAGATAGGCGAGAGCATTCCCCATCTCTCTAGGCTCAGCCCCTCTGGTGAATATCATGTTGAGGACCTTGATCTCGCTGGTGGCATCGGGGCAGTTATGAGAGAGCTTGGGGAATTACTTAATCTAGGGGTAAGGACAGTCTCGGGGAATTCCTTGGGAGAGGTGATCGCAGGGGCCGAGACCAAAGACAGGGAGGTTATTCGTTCCCGCTCTAATCCCTTCTCACCTACGGGGGGGATCAGTGTTCTCTTCGGAAACCTGGCGCCGGATGGCGCTGTGGTAAAGAGTGCTGCCGTATCCCCAGGGATGCTGGCTCACCGGGGACCAGCCCGTGTCTTTGAGTCCGAGGCTCATGCTACAAAAGCCATCATAGGTGGGGATATAAAGGCGGGGGATGTGGTCGTTATCCGCTATGAGGGACCAAAAGGGGGGCCGGGGATGCCGGAGATGCTCGCCCCAACATCCCTTTTAAGTGGCATGGGGATGGACGATAAAGTGGCTCTTATTACTGATGGCAGGTTTTCCGGGGCAACCCGGGGCGCTGCCATCGGGCACGTCTCTCCTGAAGCGGCAAGCAGGGGACCTATTGCTGCACTTAAGGACGGAGATATAATAAGAATTGACATCCCGAACCACAGGCTGGATGTTGAGCTAAGTGAAGAGGAGATAAGAGGGCGTCTGGCGCAATTACCTGAATTTGAACCAAAGGTCAAAAAGGGGTATCTCAAGCGATATACAGAGAAGGTGACCTCGGCATCAACCGGGGCGGTATTTGCTAGGTAGGAGACGATATGAGGATGACCGGTGCCCAGATTCTTTGTGAGAGCCTGGTAAGGGAGGGGGTTGAGGTTATATTTGGCTACCCCGGGGGTGCTGTTTTGGCCCTATATGACACCCTCCCTCGGTATCCACAGCTTCGCCACATCCTGGTTCGCCATGAGCAGTGTGCTGGCCATGCCGCTGACGGCTATGCTAGGGCTACGGGGAGGGTGGGGGTCTGCCTTGCCACCTCTGGACCTGGGGCGACAAATCTAGTTACCGGCATTGCCAATGCCTATCTCGATTCCGCACCGATGGTGGCTATCACCGGGCAGGTGGCAAGGCCCTTTATCGGGAAGGATGCCTTTCAGGAGGTGGATATCAGCGGGATCACCCTCCCCATTACCAAGCATAACTACCTTGTCCTTGATGTCAATGATATGGCCAGGGTGGTAAAAGAGGCGTTCTATATTGCCCGAAGTGGCAGGCCAGGGCCGGTTCACATTGATATCCCAAGGGATGTATTTGTTGATGAGACTGAGTTCGACTATCCGGAGAAGGTGAACCTCAGAGGCTATAAGCTCACCCTCCATGGGCACCCTGCCCAGGTAAAAAAGGCAACGAGGCTCATCAATGAGGCGAGATGTCCGGTTATTATTGCGGGGAGGGGGGTTATCATCTCGGGGGCATATGCTGAGCTAAAGGAGCTTGCCGAGAAGGGGCAGATACCCGTGGTCACCACCCTATTGGGGATTGGCTCTTTCCCCCGCTCCCATGTTCTTAGCCTTGGGATGTTGGGTATGCATGGGATGGCCTATGCCAATATGGCAGTAACTGAGGCTGACCTCATCATTGCCATTGGGATGAGGTTTGACGATAGAGCTACAGGGAAGGTGAGCGCCTTTGCCCCCCGCGCTCGGGTCATCCATATTGACATTGACCCCGCAGAGATAGGGAAGAACGTGAGGGTGGATGTGCCCATCGTTGGCGATGTCAAGAATGTTCTGGAGGCGCTGAACAAGGAGGTGGTCGCCCAAACTCGTGCCGAATGGATTCGCCAGATAGAGGAGTGGCGAAGGGAGCACCCCTCAACTGTTATCAGGGAAACCGATAAGCTCCTCCCCCAGTATGTGGTGCGCCAGATCTATGAAGTGACCGGGGGGGATGCAATTATTGTTACCGGTGTGGGTCAGAACCAGATGTGGGCAGCGCAGTATTTTTTGTATGATAAGCCCAATAGCCTTATCTCGTCAGGCGGGCTGGGGACCATGGGATTTGAGCTTCCCGCCGCCATTGGGGCAAAGGTGGGGTGCCCTGATGAGACGGTCTGGGCCATCGCCGGCGATGGTGGATTTCAGATGACCATTCAAGAGCTGGCGACCATAACTCAGGAGAATCTCGCCGTCAAGGTAGCCATTATTAACAATGGTTTCCTGGGCATGGTGAGGCAGTGGCAGGAGCTTTTCTATGGTCGTCGTTATGTAGCGACTCCCCTATCCGGGCCTGACTTCGTCAAGGTGGCTGAGGCCTATGGCATCGCCGCGGTGAGGGTGACTGATAAGAGACAGGTTACTTCTGCGATTCAGAGAGCCATGGAGCATGATGGCCCGTTCATCATCGACTTTCAGGTTGAGCCTGAGGAGAACGTCTATCCCATGGTGCCCCCCGGCGCAGCTCTGGCTGAGGTCATGGAGGCGCCGGAAAGAGAAGTGTTGGCGGAGGCAGGGGCACAGGACACCAGCAACCTTTAGACTTTTTGATTCCTGAACAGGAACTTTAGATGACCACAACAAAGCACACCCTTGTTGCCCTGGTCGAGGATAAGCCCGGGGTTCTAAACCGAGTAGCCAGCCTCTTCCGGAGACGCGGCTTCAATATCGAAAGTATTGCTGTGGGGCATGCTGAGGCACCCGGCATTTCACGCATGACCATCGTTGTTGGGGGTACCTCAGCGGCAGTGGAGCAGGTCAGGAAGCAATTGGAGAAGGTGGTAAATGTGATCAAGGTAACTGATATCACTGATGAGGCTATCGTTGCCCGGGAGCTTGCTCTCATAAAGGTGAGAGCCACCCCCTCCACTCGAAGCGAGATCATTCAAATTGTGGATATATTCCGAGCAAACATTGTAGATGTTGCCACCGATTCGCTTACAGTGGAGGTCACCGGAGATGAGGAGAAGATCGATTCACTCCTCAATCTTCTTCGCGGCTTTGGCATAAGGGAGGCGGCACGCACCGGGCGGATCGCAATGGCGCGTGGAACACCGGGGCCACTTGTTGTTGAGGAGGGACAGCCGGCGGGTGGTCTCGGGGGGCAGAGGTCAAAAACAACTCCAAAGCCGTGATCTGATGGAAAGGATGGTAAGATATGGCTAGGATATACTATGATGGCGATGCAAATCTGGAGCTACTTAAAGGCAAAACCATCGCTATCATCGGCTATGGAAGCCAGGGGCATGCCCATTCTCAGAACCTTAAGGAAAGCGGATGCGACGTCATTGTCGGCCTCTATCGGGGGAGCAAGAGCTGGCAGAGAGCCGAGCGAAGCGGGCTGCGGGTGGGGACGGTGGAGGAGGTGGCAAAGGAAGCCCAAATAGTGGTCATGCTAGTGCCCGACCAGACCCAGCGCGAGGTGTATTATAGCTCTGTTGAAAAGGGAATTTCACCGGGCAAAATGCTGATGTTCGCTCATGGCTTCAATATCCATTATAGTCAGATAATCCCACCTTCAGATATAGATGTGACCATGGTGGCACCGAAGTGCCCCGGTTATATGCTGCGCCGGCTCTATAGTGAGGGCTCCGGTGCGCCGGCGCTATTTGCCATCCATCAAGATGCCTCGGGGAGTGCCAGGGAGATTGTGCTGGCCTATGCCAAGGGCATTGGCTGTACTAGGGCCGGGGTCTTGGAGACGACATTCGCTGAGGAGACGGAGACTGACCTGTTTGGTGAGCAGACTATCCTCTGTGGTGGGGTGACCTCTCTTATCAAGGCGGGGTTTGAGACCCTTGTCGAGGCGGGTTATCAGCCGGAGGTTGCCTATTTCGAATGCCTGCACGAGCTGAAGCTCATCGTTGACCTTATCTATCAGGGGGGACTCGGCTGGATGCGCCATTCGGTGAGCAATACCGCTGAGTACGGCGATTATACCAGGGGGCCACGGGTTATCAATGACAGGGTCAGGGATGAGATGAGGCAGATCTTGAGCGAAATCCAGGACGGCACCTTTGCCAGGGAGTGGATACTAGAAAACAGAGCTGGCTGCCCCAGTTTCAATGCCTTAAGGAGAAGGGAGGCAGCACACCAGATCGAGGAGGTGGGCAGGAAGCTCAGGGAGATGATGCCCTGGCTTAAGGGGTAGCTATGACTTACAGCGGGGGGAAGTAGAGGGGCTCCGCAGGCTGCTAAAGCTAACCTCTGCGTAAGGAGACGGACATGGAAAGGGTCATCATCTTTGACACCACACTGCGGGATGGGGAGCAGGCGCCGGGGGCAACCCTCAATGTTGACGAGAAGCTTGAGATCGCAAGGCAGCTGGAAAGGCTCGGTGTCGATGTCATTGAGGCGGGCTTCCCGATAAGCTCCCCGGGCGATTTTGAGGCGGTACGGCTTATCTCGGAGAGGGTGAGGGGTCCGGTCATATGTGCCCTGGCTCATGCCAGCCCGGAGGCGGTCGACCGTGCCTGGGAGGCGGTTAGGGGGGCGGCCAGGCCTCGAATCCATGTCTTCCTCTCCAGCTCAGATATACATATGACCCATCAACTGAGAAAGGGACGTGGCGAGGTCCTGGAGATGGCCCGGACCATGGTCGCCCGAGCCAAGGGGTATCTTGAGGACGTCGAGTTTTCCCCAATGGATGCCACCCGTTCCGATCCCCACTTTATCTATCAAATACTGGAGGCGGTTATTGAGGCCGGGGCGACCACAGTTAATATCCCGGATACCGTGGGCTATACCACCCCCGAGGAGTTCAGCCATCTGATAAAGGGCATCTTCGAGAATGTCCCCAATATCCATCGGGCAGTGGTTAGTGTTCATTGTCATGATGACCTTGGTCTTGCTGTGGCCAATAGTCTAGCGGCGCTTAGATGTGGTGCTCGACAGGTGGAATGCACCATTAACGGCATCGGAGAGAGGGCGGGCAATGCTGCGCTGGAAGAGATTGTGATGGCACTCCGCACCAGACCTAATTTCTTCAATCTGACCACCAATATAGATACCACCCAAATTTATAGAGCAAGTCGCTTGGTGAGCGAGCTCACCGGGTTCTCCATCCAGCCCAATAAGGCGATCGTTGGGGCGAACGCCTTCCGCCATGAGTCGGGGATCCATCAGGACGGTGTCCTTAAAGAGCCGCTCACCTATGAGATCATGGATGCTCGTTCCATAGGGCTACCCTCAAGCACCTTGGTCTTGGGCAAGCATAGCGGACGCCATGCCTTTAAGGCTCGCCTTGAGGAACTGGGCTATACACTGAGGGAAGAGGACCTTAATCGTGCCTTCGCTGCCTTTAAGGAGCTTGCTGATAAAAAGAAAGAGGTAACCGACCGAGACATTGAGTCCCTTGTTGCTGAGGAGCTCAGGACGGTCTCGGAGACCTACCACTTGGACCATGTCCAGGTCTCCTGCGGTGACCATAGCATCCCGACCGCCACGGTGCGTCTCATTGGTCCTGAGGGGAGGGTCTTCTCTGATGCTGCCGTCGGCAATGGGCCGGTGGATGCCGTCTATAAAGCGATAAATCGCATCGTCGGGATGCCTAACCATCTTGTTGAGTTCAGTGTCAAGTCCGTTACCGAGACCACCGAGGCTCTGGGCGAGGTCACCATCAGGATCGAAAGCGGGGGGCAGATCTTCACCGGTCGGGGTGCCTCGACAGACATCATTGTTGCCAGTGCCAAGGCCTACATTAACGCCCTCAACAGGCTGGTGGCAAAGCGGGGGTAGACAGGCCATTAGTTTACATAAGGCATATAGAGTGGCTGACGGTTCGACATCAGAGAAGAGTGAGTGCTCTATTGATGAGAGGCTTGAAAGGCGTTTGGCAGGCCTGGAGTACAGCAGCAAAACTCAGCTGGCACTCATTTTGGTGAGCCTCTCTTGCAGCCTGGTCGCTCTCCTGATAGTTCTGGTGATGTTGTTCACCACCTAGCGGTTAAGGCAAAGGCTTAGATATGACTCTAACCGAAAAGGTCCTCGCCGTCCATTCGAGCAAGAAAAAGGTCAGCCCCGGCGAGTTCATAAGCGTCAGGGTTGACCTGATTCTGGCAAACGACATCACCGCCCCCATCGCCATAAGGGAGTTTGAGCGCATCGGTGTGAAGAAGGTATTTGACCCCCAAAGGGTGGTGATGGTGGCGGATCACTTTGTTCCCAATAAAGATATTAGGTCTGCCGAGCAGGCAAGGCTCATGCGGGAGTTTGCCCAGAGGCAGGGGCTCGTCTACTTTGAGCTGGGGCAGGGTGGGATTGAGCATGTGCTCCTTCCTGAGAAGGGGCTGGTTTTGCCGGGGGAGGTGGTTATCGGCGCTGATTCTCACACCTGCACCTACGGAGCACTGGGAGCCTTTGCCACCGGCATGGGCTCGACCGACATCGCCTCTGCTATGGCCACCGGCGAGATATGGATGAAGGTTCCAGCCTCAATAAAGCTTGTCTATCATGGCAAATTGGGGAGATGGGTAGGTGGTAAAGACCTCATCCTCTACACCATCGGCAGTATTGGGGTCGATGGTGCGCTTTATTCGGCTATGGAATTTGAAGGCGAGGCGATAGCGGAGCTATCAATGGATGGGCGTTTCACCATGGCTAATATGGCGGTCGAGGCTGGAGCTAAGGCGGGGATCTTCAGCGTCGATGGCAAGACCCTGGATTATGTCAAAGCTCGCGCTCAGCGCCCCTACGCTGTTTATGAGCCAGATGACGATGCCCATTACGAAAAGGTCATCGAATACGATGTCTCCCGGATTGAGCCCCAGGTCGCCTTTCCCTATCTCCCCTCAAATATAAGGCCCATCAGCCATGTCGGCGAGGTGAAGATAGACCAGGCGGTGATCGGAAGCTGCACCAACGGTCGTCTTGAGGACCTCCAGATCGCTGCCCGGGTGCTCAAGGGGAGAAAGGTGCACCCTGGGGTGCGCTTGATCATTATCCCTGGCTCGCAGCAGGTTTATCTTGAGGCGCTAAAGCTGGGTCTTATCATGGTTTTCCTTGAGGCGGGGGCGGTGGTCGCCCCGCCCACCTGCGGGCCCTGCCTCGGTGGGCACATGGGGGTTCTGGGGAGGGGGGAGCGATGCATCTCGACCACAAACCGAAACTTCCGGGGCAGGATGGGGAGTCCGGATTCTGAGGTCTATCTCTCAAACCCGGCAATTGCCGCCGCAAGCGCCATCCTGGGG
>DAOTXZ010000099.1:0-10259 GCA_034435115.1 Dehalococcoidia bacterium
TTTGAGCGCCAATATACCAAAGCTCCTCCTCGCCACCAACAATATGGCAAAGGTGAGGGAATACCGGCTCCTTCTCCGTGGCCTCCCCTTTGAGCTAACCACCCTTGCCGAAGAGGGCATCGGTCTCGAGGTGGGGGAAGGCAGGGGGACACTGGAGGAGAATGCTACGCTGAAGGCGACCACCTATGCTTCGGTGAGCAATCTCCTCGCCCTCGCCGATGACTCGGGGCTTGAGGTCGATGCCCTGGGTGGGGAGCCGGGGGTGCTATCTGCCCGTTACGCGGGGAATTTCGCTTCAGACAGGGAGCGGATCGATTATCTTCTGGCAAAGCTCAAAGGGGTTCCTTGGGAGAGGAGAGGTGCTCACTTTCGGTGCGTCATCGCCATTGCAACACCATCAGGTGATGTCGAGCTCTGCCAGGGAGGATGCCGAGGCATTATAGCGTTTGAACCCAGAGGTGAGAATGGCTTTGGCTATGACCCCATTTTCTATCTCCCCGAGCTAAGGAAGACTATGGCTGAGCTATCTTTGGAGGAGAAGAACCGGATAAGCCACCGGGGAATGGCGGCCCAAAGGGCACGCCAGGTCCTGAAGCACCTTTTCTCACCTAGAGGCACCGAATAATTACGAGGTCAATTTCAGATTCAAAGAGGTAATAGTAGGCAAAAGGGCGAAAAAGTGGGTGGTCTCTCTGATTCCTTTCAGCGCCCCATAAGTTACCTGCGCATCTCGATAACCGATCGGTGCAATCTGCGCTGTATCTACTGCATGCCGCCTGGGGGCATCTCGCTAATTCCCCGGAGCGACATTCTCTCTTACGAGGAGATCCACGCTATTGTTTCTGTTGCCGCCGAGTTGGGCATCACCAAGGTTCGTCTCACCGGGGGTGAGCCCTTGGTTAGGCTGGAACTAACCAGGCTCATAGCAATGCTAGCTGGGGTTCGTGGAATTGATGATATTTCGATGACCACCAATGGGGTGCTCCTGAGCAAATACGCTCGTGAGCTCAAGGAAGCGGGACTTGGGCGGGTGAATATAAGCCTTGACAGCCTGAGGGGGGATAGATTCCAGAGGATAACCGGTCAGGATAGGCTAAGGGATGTCCTTGATGGTATTGAGAAGGCGCGGGAGGTGGGGCTTCGTCCGGTGAAGATTAACATGGTGGTTATACGGGGCTTAAACGATGATGAGATACTCGACTTCGCCCGGGTGACGACTAGCGAGGGGTGGCATGTTCGCTTTATCGAGCTCATGCCTTTTTTGACCCGGGATGCCGCCTTACAATTTGTGCCTGTCTCTGAGATACGGGAGCGCATTCTTGGGCTTGGGTCTCTTGAGCCCTGCCTGCCCAGTGCCGGTAACGGCCCCGCCCGGTATTTTCGGCTGCCCGGGGCGCGGGGAACCATTGGCTTTATAGGTCCAATAAGTGACCATTTTTGTGTCGATTGTAATCGCCTCCGTCTCACATCTGATGGAAGGCTTCGCCCCTGTCTACTCTCCGATGGGGAGGTTGATCTACGAAAGCCGCTTCGCGAGGGGGCATCGCCTGAGGAGTTAAAGCGCCTGATTCGTGAGGCGGTGAGGCGCAAGCCAGAGCGCCATTATCTTGCCGAGGGGACAGTGCCGAGCGGGATGGCGATGGTGAGGATCGGGGGTTAGGGTGAAAAAGGAAGTGAAGAAGCCCACCCAATTGGATTCATCAGGTCGAGCCCATATGGTGGATATCAGTGGGAAGCCTGAAACCCAGCGTGAGGCGGTGGCAAAGGGCATGGTAGTAATGAAGCCCACTACCCTCGAGCTTCTAAGGAGGGGTGAGCTGGCCAAGGGGGATGCCCTCACGGTGGCTCAGATTGCTGGGATTGCCGCCGCTAAACAGACCTCAAATCTCATCCCCTTATGCCACCCTCTGATGATCGCCAATGCCAAGGTGGAATTTGAGTTTGATGAGGGAAAAAGCGCAGTGGGGATCACCGCTACAGTTAAGACCATGGGCAAAACTGGGGTGGAGATGGAGGCGCTCACTGCGGTAGCGGTGAGCGCCTTAACCATTTATGACATGTGCAAGGCGGTTGACCCCACTATGTGCATTGAGGGGATTCACCTGGTGAGGAAGAGCGGAGGCAAGAGTGGCACTATCGAGCTTGGATAGCAGTATTTTACGACCCTGCTCCACCTCTCCCCTGCCGCTCAAGAAGAATCCTCGTTACCTCACAGATGGCATTGTAGGCATAGGGGATATATTCTTGTGGAGGGAGATCGAGCCTTTTTGTTTCCTCTCGGCGGACTGAGAAAAGGTCAGTGAATGGACCTGAGAAGTCCATCTTTATTATAAGCTCATAAAGCTCCCCATCGGGACAGACAACCACGCACCCACGGTCAGCCCGCGCCGCAGCCCCCGGCTCTACTTCAATTGCATAGGTAAAGAAGCTGCCCGGGAAAGGCGGGAATGGAACCAGCTCCGCCACTACCTGGTGAAGGATCTCCTTTAGCTGTGAGGCGGCTCTTTCGAGGATGACATCCGCCGTGGCTTTCCTTGCCAGTATCTCCATCTCCTCTCCGGCCATATTAATTCTCCCCCTTGTTTTATCCTCCGCCTAAATTATATTAAACCTGGTGTTGCTGATAAGGCAAGCCCTGTTAACCTGGCAAAGACTTGTGATATAATACACTATTGGATGCTGGGGGAGGGGTGCAAAAAAGAGGAGGAGTCTGTGCCTACTAGAGAAATCTTCTGGAACATCCCCAACGGCACCATCCTCTACTGGTTACTCATCCCGCTACTACTCCTTGTTGGCTATGGGATATACCGACGCTACCGGCTCTGGAGACTGGGGAAGCCCGATAACAGGCTATCAAACTTATGGCAAAGACTGCGGTCGTTTGTCGTGACCGGCGTTGTCGATGGCCTTATCCACCTGCGGTTCCTCAGGGACCCCTATCCAGGGCTTATTCATTTTCTCATCTTCTGGGGAGCCGTAATATTCCTTGTAGGGGCGTTTATAGACTTTGTGACCCATTACGCAGTGAGGGGTATGGTAGATGGAGAAGTGCTGCACGGGATTTGGGGGGCACCCTATCTTGGGCTTTCCTTTGCCGTGGATGTCTTTGGCATTCTCGCCCTCATCGGGGTGATCATCGCCACTTACCGTAGATATATCCAGCGACCGGCTAGGCTTGATAATAAGCCTGAGAATGCCATTGCCCTCATCTTGCTCTTCGTCATCATCCTTACCGGATTCTTAATAGAGGGGTTGAGGATTGCCTATTTTACTAATAACCCTGTTGCCTATGGGGAGATATATCCCGGGGCCATATATGACCCCTCTTGGGACGTCTGGTCGCCCGGTGGATGGGTGGTGGCACAGATGTTTCTCGGGGTCTCCGATGGGGCGCTGCTGAGCCTTCATGCTGGCCTCTGGTGGTTTCATGTGGTGCTCGCTTTAGGGGCTATAGTTTATGTTGCTCTCACCTTCTCCTCCCTCTCCCACATCGTTGTTGCCCCGTTTAATGTTCTCTTTCGCTCGATGCGCCCCAAGGGGGCGCTTGCCCCGATTGACATCGAGACCGCGGAGGTTTTTGGTGTCGCCAATATAAGTGACTTCACCTGGAAGCAGCTATTCGACCTTGATGCTTGCACCCGTTGCGGCAGGTGTCAGGATAATTGCCCGGCATATCTCTCGGGTAAAGCCCTCTCCCCGAAGAAGCTCATTCAGGACTTAAAAACCCACTGGCTTGGTGTTGCACCGGCCCTTCTCAGGGGGAAGGACGGTGGCCGAAACCCCGGTCTTTCTATGATTGGCGATGTGATAACTGAGGATGTCATTTGGGACTGCACCACCTGCCGTTCCTGTCAGGAGCAGTGCCCGGTCTTTATTGAGCATATCGACAAAATAGTCGACATGCGGCGGAACCTGGTTCTGGAGCAGGCGAAAATGCCCGATACGGCTCAGATGGCGCTCACATGCCTGGAGCAAAGGGGTCATCCCTGCAGAGGGACGCTCTGCACCAGGATAGATTGGATCGGGCTGGCACGGGGGATTGATGTAAAGACCATGGCTGAGGAAAGCGATGTTGACATCCTCTTCTGGGTGGGCTGTGTTGGGGCGCTCATGGAGAGCAATATGAGGGCAATTGCCAATATGGCCCGTTTGCTGAGAGGTGCCGGGATAAGATTCGGCATCCTGGGCCCCGAGGAGACCTGTTGTGGCGACCCCGCCCGCAGAATGGGCAACGAATACCTATACCAGATGCAGGTGCAGCGGAACATCGAGACATTCAAGCAGTATAGTGTTAAGAGGATCGTCACTTGCTGTCCCCACTGTTTCAACACCCTAAAGAACGAGTATCCCCAGTTTGGTGGGGAGTTCGAAGTCGTCCATCATACCCAGCTCATTGCTGAGCTTCTAAAAGGGGGAAGGCTCAGGCTGTCTAAGGGGATAAATAAGACCATCGCCTACCACGATTCTTGCTATCTGGGTCGCTACAACGGTATTTACCGGGAGCCGAGGAGCATTTTAAAGGCGATCCCCGGGGCAAAGGTTGTTGAGCTGAGGCCTTCGGGCAGGAAGGGGTTTTGCTGTGGTGCTGGCGGGGGGCACCTATGGATGGAGGAGACTGGGGGCACCAGGATCAACGAAATGCGCACTGATCACGTTATTCGGTCTGGGGCTGATATTGTGGCTACTGCCTGTCCCTATTGCCTCCAGATGTTTGAGGACGGGATAAAGACGAGGGGGAGGGAGGAATCCATAAAGGCTTTAGACATTGCCGAGCTGGTTTCCGGTGCAGCGGACTAGGGGGATGGTTCGGCTCCGCCGAACCATCCCCCTAAAGTCTTCCTCAAGCCCGACCACTGGGTTTTAGGGCTGCCCGTATTTTTCGCGGAGAACTCGCTTCAGAACCTTGCCTGTGGAGGTTCGGGGCAGCTCATCGATGAAGACCACAGAGCGAGGCCTCTTGAAGCTGGATAACCTCTGCCGGCAGAATTCGATTAGTTCCTCTGCAGTGGCAGTCATCCCCTTCTTGAGAACCACTATTGCCCTTGGCTCCTGTCCCCACTCGGGGTCGGGGATGCCGATAACCGCCGCCTCCTCCACAGCTGGGTGGGCATAGAGGACGTTCTCCACCTCCTCGGGAGATATATTCTCCCCGCCGCGGATGATCATGTCATCGCCCCTCCCGGCGAGGTATATGTAGCCCTCCTCATCCATATAGCCCATATCTCCAGTGTGAAGCCAGCCATCAGGGGTTAACGCCTTTGCTGTTTTCTCCGGGTCCTTCCAGTATCCGCTCATCACCCTTGGCCCTCTAGCCACAATCTCCCCGACCTCACCGGGGGGTAGCTCCTTCCCCTCCTCGTCAATGATCTTGATCTCTACATCGTCCATCGGCCTGCCGATAGAGGAAGCTAGCCTCCTCAGTTTCTTCTCCTTCTCCTCCTCGGTTCCCTCGATGATGTGATCCTCGGGTCCAAGCATGGTTATGGTGGAGGCGGTCTCGGTCTGCCCGAAGGCGTTTATGAACATAACGCCAGGGAAGACCTCGATGGCTTTTTTTATCACCTCAAATGGCATCGGGGCTGCCCCGTAGGTTATCACCTTCAGGCTTGAGAGGTCGTATTTACCAAAATCCGGGTCATCGATAACACGCTTGAGCATGGTAGGGACGAGCATCGCCCTGTTTGCCTTCTCCCTCTGGACGGTCTCCATCCACTCCTTAACATCGAACTGCCTCATCATGGCGAGGGTTCTCCCACCGTAGGTGGCAGCCAGCATCGCCTGAGCCCCGGCGACATGATAGAGGGGAACGGTGAGGACGTTGGTCTCCTCCGTCTCCGGGTCTGCCGGGGTTACATTCCCCAGAATGTAAACGGAGAAGCTATTATGGGTTAGGGGAACCCCCTTCGGGCGCCCGGTGGTTCCTGCGGTATACATAAGTATGGTTACGTCATCATCGGTAACCTCGGTAAATACTTCGTCTGGGGGTGCGGAGGCAAGAAGCTCATCGTAATTCAGCATACCTTCGGGTTTTGTCTCGATGCAGATCAAGTGCTTTACCGAGGGGATCTGCGGGCGAATGGAGTTCACCAGATCGACATATCGCTCACCGACAAAAAGGAGGCTCGCTTCGGAGTTGTTGAGCATGTAGGTGAGTTCATCAGCCTTTGCCCTGAAATTTAAGGGGACGAAGATAGCGCCGAGCTTGGCTGTGGCATAGTAGGCCTCTACATATTGGTTGCAGTTGACCTGGAGCATAGCCACACGATCGCCCTTTTGCACCCCCAGCTTTGCCAGCGCATTGGCTAGCCTGTTCGCCCGTTCATTGATTTCACTGAAGGTGTATTTTTTCCCTTCAAAAACTACAGCAGGTCTATCGGGACAAATAGAACTGGCAATCGTGAGAAATTCTGCGGTATTCATGCCTCCCTCCTTTTTTCTTTGCGCCTAGTTGAGCCTCTTTTTCACTCTCTCCAGTACCCTACTCATCACCTCCCCTGCCTTTTCATAGATTCGCACATGGGCGTAGCGGTCTATCGGAGTGGGGCCCTTATTTATAATAACCAGCTTTGCCCCAGACTCCAGAGCATAGATGGGCATATATGCAGCAGGATAGACCACAAGGGATGAGCCGATCACAATGAAGAGGTCAGAGTTGCGGGAGCGGCGCTCTGCCTCTTTGGTCTCTGACACCGGCATTGGTTCCCCGAAGGCAATGGTGGCTGTCTTAAGCATCCCGTGGCACTCCTCACAGTCTGGCACCTCCTCCCCCGCCTCTACCCTCTCCATGATCTCTTCAATGGGATAACGCCTGCCGCAGCTTAAGCACTTGACCCACTTGAATGTGCCATGAAGCTCGATGACCTTCTCCTCGGGGACCCCGCCCCTCTGATGAAGCCCGTCTACGTTCTGGGTGATGACGCAGTCCAGCTTTCCCAGTCGATCCAGCTCACCGATGGCATAATGGGCAGCATTGGGCTTGACCTCTTTCATCGTCCCGAACATCTTCAGCATCTGCCAGCTTCTTCTCCTTGCCTCGGGGTCGGTGAGAAACTTCTGGTAGGTGAAATCCTCGGGACTGAATCTTGTCCAGATGCCACCGGGGCTCCTGAAGTCGGGTATCCCTGATTCGGTGCTCACTCCCGCCCCAGTAAACACTACGATCCTCTTGGCGCTTACAATCGACTCCGCCACTTCCTCGATAAGCTCGTCAGGTGTCATACCCACAATATTATTCCCCTCCCCTGGCTCTCAGGGCAATGGCTGCCAGTTTTGCCTCAAGTTCCAGCCCCTCCTCAAGGCTCATGTCAAGCCCCCTATTAATCGCCTCTTTAGCACACCTTATTGCGACCTGGCTTTTTGACATGATACTCCTCGCCATCTCCTCGGCGGTGGAGTAAAGCTCGGCTCTGGGCACCACCCTGTTAACCAGCCCTATACGATAGGCCTCCCTGGCATCAATCCGATCCGCGGTGAGCAGTATTTCCATGGCTTTGCCTCTTCCAATCGTGCGAGGCAGGGTCTGGCTTCCCCCCGCCGCCGGGATCATGCCCAGGGATACCTCGGGCAGACCAAATATTGCATCCTCGGCGGCGACCCTGAGGTCGCAGCAGAGTGCCATCTCCACCCCCGAGCCCAGAACATACCCATGAACGGCGGCGATCATTGGCTTTGGGATGCTGAGGAATAGTCCCCACACATCGCGCTCCCACCTCACCTGGCGGGCGATCACCCGTGAAGGTGCGGTGCCGAACTCAGTGAGGTCGGCACCGACCGAAAACGCCCTCTCCCCCTCCCCTTTAAGGATGCCCACCATCACCTCGGGGTCATCCTTTATGGCGCTAAGAACCTGGTAGAACTCGTCCCTCATCTTTATATTATAGGCATTGAGGCGCTGGGGACGATTCAGGATGAGATAACCTATCCCATCCCTCTTTTCGTAGATTATAGTCTCAAATGCGCTCATGAAACGCCTTTAGCCTATTGCGAGCTAGCCCTGGCATAAAGCTCCTCAAGCTCGATCTCGTTATAGCACTTCCCGATATCGTCGAGGTAGTGGGCATCGCTGTTTGATAGCAGGAGGAGGTTATATTTTTTGGCGATCTCCCTCACCTTCTCTTTATTGATGTGCCAGTTGTGAAGCGGGTTTTCAATCTCGATCCCCTGGATTTTATCTAGCTCGGGGAAGGAACTATTGATAGAGCGGGGGTGAACCCAGAAACGGAAGACGGAGTTATTGGGTAGGTAGAGCTCCACCATCTCCTCCCCTCCCCTGAGGAGTCTCTCCCTCCCCGGGATGATCAACACCTCATTGCCAAAGTGTTGCTCAACAATATCCCTCACCCCGAATCCGTATTCCTTGTTCTCGTGTTCAGTAATGCCAATGCCATCTAGACCCTTTGCCTTTATCCTGGCTACGATCTCTCCTACTACACCCACAGTGGGACGGGAAAACCTTGTTGCCTCGAGGCAATGGGTATGAAGGTCTAGCTTCAATCAACCCCCCTTAAACTTTGGTGCTCTTCTCTCGAGGAAGGCCTTGATTCCCTCAGCCAGGTCCTCCGTTGTTTGAAGCAGGAAATAGAGGTCTGCCTCAAGCCTTAGCCCCTGATCAAGGGTTAAATCAAGCCCCTTATTTACTGCCTCCTTAGCATATCTTAAGGCAATAGGAGCCTTGGAGACCATCTTGTTCGCCATCTCCTCTGCCTCCTTAAGAAGCCTATCTCTTGGGACTACCTTGTTGACCAGACCAATTCGATATGCCTCCCTGGCATTAATGGGCTCACAGGTTAGGATCATCTCAAGCGCCTTGCCCTTCCCCACAATGCGGGGGAGCCTCTGGGTTCCTCCATTCATGGGGATAAGTCCAAGGGAGCACTCGGGGAAGCCAAAGCGGGCATCTTGTGAGGCAAGCCTTATATCGCAGCCTAAGGCTAGCTCCAGCCCTTGCCCAAAAGCGTCCCCGTTAATGGCAGCGATAACCGGTCGCTCCAGTTTTGCCACGGCCTCTATAGCCCTCCTTTTTATTTGCAGCTCCCCCGTCTTACCGAGATCGACCCCTGAGGAGAATGTCTTTTCACCGGCACCGGTGATTATTACTACCATAATCCCCTCATCCTCCCTTATCCTCTGGCAGACATCTCCCAGTTCGACGCCGAGTTGGGCATCTATGACATTATCCTTTTCGGGGCGGTTGAGGGTGATATAACAGACCTGCCCCTTCCTCTCATAGAGAATGGTTTTGTAAGACATGGCAATGCTCCTGGCTGATAATAGCGGAGTTGCCTTTGAGTGTCAAGTGAGCCTGGGCTTGACTTTTTCAGGCCGATACTGTTAAATTAGCTGGGAAAACTGAATAGTGGTTACAGAGGTGCCCGAGCGCAAGTGAGGGCCTAACTGGAGAGCAAGCCCGGTGGAATTCCGGCACAGTCCCGCCTGCTGTAAAAGTCAGAACGCAGCCTCTGTTTTCCTTAAACCTCCGCGGAGAGGGGAGGTGGGAAATATGGCTACTTAGCCTTGGAAATCCCCTTGTTCTGCAGAGCGAGGGGATTTTTTTGCAAAACAGAAGACAATAAAAAGGAGGCTTGAGTGAAAAGGCTGACCATAATTTTGCTTATTTTGGTTTTGGTGCTGGGCTCGCTGGCAGGTTATTTTGCCTATCATTTCGTTATAAGCCCTACGAAGTTGGAGACACTGTTCGGGCTCTCACAGGTTGAGGCGAAGGTAGCCAGTGAGCTTATGCCTATCCTCGCCTTCTCACCTGAGGATGTGCCGGGGGAGGTGGGGGCGGAGGCTTTTATCGATGATCTGGGGAGAGTGGTCTTTATATCAGGTCCTGTGGAAAGGATCGTCTGTTTGCATCCGGCAGCCACCGAGACCCTCTTTTACTATGGCGCCGATGACAAGCTCGTCGCTGTCTCAGATGCATGGCTTTATTGGATTGAGACACCAGGTGATGTGGTTCAGGAGATAGAAAATAGGGTTGGTGACGGAGAACTGGTTGCGCTCGATGCCTTTTCGGTGAGCCCTGAGAAAATTATCGATCTGGAGCCCGATGTGGTCTTTGTCTTTGGCTATGCGCTCCCTGAGTATGCTCGGGCTATCGAGGACAAGGTTCCAGTAATCTGCTTTGCCCCGACCTCGCTTGAAGATATCCTTTATGACCTCGTGGTGATAGGCAAGGTTGTTGATAAAGAGGAGGAGGCAGCCAGTCTCATAGATGATATAAAGACCCAGTTTGTTAGGATTGCCATGATGACCAT
>DAOTXZ010000100.1:0-41651 GCA_034435115.1 Dehalococcoidia bacterium
GAGCGGGACACGAACCATCTCGCTCGCCCCTGAAGCAGGTTCAGAGCGGCTGCGTAAGGTCATCAATAAGGGCATGACGCAAAATGATATCCTCAGGGCGGCGGAGAAGGTCGCCAGGCATGGTCTTGGACAACTAAAGCTCTACTTCATGATCGGCTTACCGACTGAAACTGAGGAAGATGTCAGCGAGATTGTAACCCTGACCCTCGCTTGTAAAGACGCCATTGATAGCCAAAAGGGAGTTACTCGGCTCAGCCTCTCTATAGCCCCGTTCGTGCCAAAAGCGGGCACCCCATTTCAATGGCTACCCATGGCCAAGCAAGATACCTTGGAGCACCGTCTCTCCTTAATTAGAGGCAGTTTGGCCGGGAGAGGGATCGAAATCAAGGCGGAGAGTATCGCCTGGAGCATGGTTCAGGGGATGCTCGCTCGTGGCGACTCCCGGCTAGGCGCCGTCCTTGCCAGGATGCGAGGGGTTAGCCTCTCGGCGTGGCGCAAGGCGCTGGAGGACTGTGACCTCGAGGCCGATTCCTATATTCACCGGGAAATTCCCTTCACCGAGAAGCTACCTTGGTCAAGGGTTGATTCGAGGATAGTGCCCCACTATCTGAGGCACGAGCTGGAAAGAGCAGAGCAAGGCGTCCGTAGTTCTCCCTGCCCGGCAAAAGAATGCCATAAATGCGGGGTTTGCTGATAAATGGACATCGAACGAAACATCGAGGAGCTTAAGCGGCGTATCGCCAGAGCAGCGGAAAGGGCAGGCAGGTCCCCCGATGAGGTGACCATTGTCGCAGTGAGCAAAGGTGTGGGGTTCCCAGCGATCAAGGCTGCCCTGGGGGCAGGCATCACCAATATCGGAGAGAATAGGGTTCAAGAGGCAAAAGTGAAGATCGAGGAGCTTTCATCCCGGGGGCTTCGCCTTACCTGGCACATGGTAGGGCACCTTCAGACCAATAAGGCGAAGACAGCAGCGGAGCTTTTTGATATAATCCATAGCATCGATAGTATCAGACTCGCCCAGTTACTAAGTCATCGGGCAAAAAATGCCCTTCCTATTTTACTTCAAGTGAATGTAGCAGGCGAGGCAAGTAAAAGCGGCTTCTCTCCAGTTGAGGTCTTGAGAGCCGTGGAAGCGATCGCTCGTTTACCTAATATTATAGTAAAGGGTCTGATGACCATCGCTCCCCCCACCGATGACCCCGAAGAGGTGCGCCCCATTTTTCGCCGGCTGCGCGAGCTGCGGGACTCGTTGGGGCTGGAGCACCTCTCTATGGGCATGACCGACGATTTTGAGGTGGCGGTGGAGGAGGGGGCAACTATGGTCAGGATCGGACGTGCTATCTTTGGCGAGCGGAGTCGACCTTAGATAAAAGAGGAGGTGAGCATGAAAATCGCCTTTATCGGGGGTGGGGTGATGGGTGAGACAATTATCTCACGGCTACTGGGGGAGGGACTTGCCACGCCCAAAGATATTATAGCTAGCGACATCAGCCACCCCCGTCGCCAGGTTCTGAGTGAGAAGTATGGCATCAAGACCACAGCCGATAATCGGAGTGCCCTTGAGGGTGGCGAGGTAGTAGTTCTTGCCATCAAGCCGCAGAGCCTCGCTGAGGTTATGAATGACCTTGCTGGGCATCTCCGACCTGGGCAGCTTCTGCTCTCGATTGTTGCCGGGGCGAGTATCGCCACCATAAGCAAAGGCATAAAGCATAGCGCTGTGGTTCGCGTCATGCCCAATATCCTGGCGCAGATCGGGGAGGGGATGAGTGTCTGGACTGCCACCGCCGATGTCACCCAAAGCCAGAGAGAGGCGGCTAGATCTATCCTCGCCGCACTGGGCAAGGAGATCTATGTCACCGATGAGAGATACCTCGATATGGTCACGGCGGTGAGTGGAAGTGGTCCGGCCTATGTTTTCCTTGTCATAGAGTCGCTCCTCGATGGTGCTGTGCATATCGGGCTCCCCCACGAGATGGCACGGCAACTGGTCATTCAGACGATGCTGGGGGCAACCCGCTTTGTCCAGGAGACCGGCAAGCACCCTGCCGAGCTTCGAAACATGGTCACCTCCCCTGGAGGGACCACCGCCAAGGGCTTGCTTGCGCTTGAGGAGGGGGGGATTCGTGCTATCCTTGCTCATGCTATTATTGCTGCCTATGGAAAAGCCAAAGAACTGGGAGGGTAAGTCGCCAAATGCAAGTGTTATACAACTTTATTGAGATTCTCTGCCAGGTGCTCATTGTCGCCATTTTTCTTCGAGCCATTCTATCCTGGTTTATGGTGAGCTCCAGCAACATCTTTGTGGTCATTCTCCACCAGGTCACCGAGCCTATCCTCGCCCCTCTGCGCCGGGTGATTCCCCGAATAGGTTTGATAGATATCACCCCCATGATTGCTATCCTCATCCTTATATTGATCATGCAGCTTGTTCCCTAGTAGATCTCCCATACTACATTCTTGTGCCATCGGGCCCGGTGTGATAGAATCCAGGCGATGTTTAAAAAAGTCGATCTCCACATCCATACCCCTGAGTCTTCCTGCTTTGAGGATCACGTGGTCCCTGAGGCCAAGCTCAGGACGTTCCCTGAGGACATTGTTAAGGTAGCAGTTTCCCGTGGCCTTGAGGCGATCGCCATTACCGACCACAATAGTGTTGAAGCCGTCGAGCAGATAAGGGATGTGGCAAGAAAGGATGGTCTGGTTGTTCTTCCCGGTGTGGAGTTATCGGCAAAGGGTGGGCATGCCATTGCTATATTTGATGAGAAGACCCCGGTGGAGAGGCTGCGCTATTTGCTTCGTCTCCTTTGTTTTGGAGAGGAGCACAAGGGGCAGGGCTGGGCTGAAACCCCCTACTGGATCGACGAGGTGTTCCAAGCGATAGAGGAGTATGGCGGCCTCGCCATTGCTGCCCACATTGATCGAAGGCCCAAAGGCTTTATCGCCTCGGATGAGCATCTTCAGGACAAGATAAGGATTCATAATAGCAGACATCTAAGCGCCCTGGAGATCACGGTGGAGCGGGATAAGAAACTGTGGAATCACGGGCTTATGCCCAATTTCCCCAAGAGGTATGCCTGTATCCAGGGTTCAGATGCCCATTCCCCCAAGGAGATAGGAAGGCGAGCGATCTATGTCGATACCCCCGATCTCACCATAGAGGGGCTGCGACTTGCCTTCCGCGAGTATGAAAAAAGGATCAGGTTTCCGGGAGAGGCTGAGCAAGGTCATAGGGAGGCACTTTGGTGAAAAGGGTTGCCATTGTCACTGATAGCACTGCCTGTCTTCCCAAAGAGCTGGTCGAGGAGTATGATATTCGCGTCGTGCCTGTGGCCTTCATTTTTGAGGGCAGATCCTATCGGGACGAGATAGATATAACCCCAAGCGAGCTCTACCAGTTACTTGAGACTGGAGACAAACTTCCCACCACCTCTGCCCCTCCTCCAGGAGCCTATCTCGAGGCTTATCGGGAGCTAAGCCAGAGGACAGATAGCATTGTTTGCATCACCGTCCCCCGTGAGCTCAGCATGGTGTTTCAGACAGCAATGCAGGCGAAAGAGGTGGCTAGAGAGGCACTCCCCAATACCTCCATAAGCGTGATCGACTGTCATACTGCTGCCGGTGGACAGGGGCTGATTGTCCTCGAGGCGGCGCGAGCCGCAGCCAAAGGGGCATCCCTTGAGGAGGTTCTAAAGGTGGTGAAGGACATGATGCCAAGGGTACATCTCTTTGTCATGTTGGACACCCTTTATTATCTTGCAAAGGGGGGGCGTATTCCGAAAGTGGTAGCCGGGGCTGGCTCAGTCCTTAGGGTCAAGCCCTTCCTCACTGTAGCCGACGGAAAGATACGCATGCTCACTCCCGTAAGGACTAAACGCAGGGGATTGGAACGCATGCTCAAGATAATGCGGGAGCGCACAAAAGGCCCGGTACATGTTATAGTAATGCACGCCAATGTATTACATGAGGCGGAGGAACTCAAGGCTCGCATTTCCTCAGAGTTTGATTGTGCTGAGATTTATGTCACGGACTTTACCCCGGTAATGGGTATTCATACTGGGCCGGGACTTGTTGCCATCGCCTTTTATAGTGGAGTCTAGCTGGTAGCCTAAGAGAAAAGGAGAAGGTCATGGGGAAGGTTGCAATTGTCACCGATAGCGTTGCTTGCCTCCCCAGGGAGCTGGTGAGGAGGTATGACATTAGTGTGGCACCCTGTAGCGTTATATTCAAAGATAGGGTATATCGGGATGAGGTGGATGCAATCCCTGGCGAATTCTATAGATTCTTGGCTGAGGCGACCGAGCCTCCAAACACCTCTCCCCCCTCCCCAGCCAGCTACCTAGAGATATACCGCGAGGTGAGCAAGAAAACCGACACCATACTCTGCATCACTCCCTCAGCCAGGCTTACCGGCGTCTACACCTCGGCACTGGCGGCGAGGGAAATGGCAAAGGAGGAACTCCCTCACACCACAATCGAGGTACTCGACTCCACCATCGCCACCATGGCACAGGGCTTCGTTGTTTTAGCAGCCGCCAGGGCTGCCGCCGAAGACAAAAGCCTGGCTGAGATCATCCAAGTGGCGAAGAGCTTGATTCCGAGAGTAAACTGCGTTTTCCTGGTGGATAATCTGGCCTATGCTTTACTGAGAGGTCGCCATCCCAGGATAGCAGCCTTGACCGGTCCCTTGCTCGGTAATATAAAGCCTATCTTTGACTTCCGCGATGGAATGGCACATCGCCTCGCGATCTCTAGAACCAAGCCACGGGCAGTGGCACTTCTCCTTGAGATAGTGCGGCAAAGAGTGGGGACGGAGAATCGGGTGCACATCGCTGTGCACCACACTAACGTCCCAGAGGAGGCGGAGAGACTCAGGCGCCAGGTGGACCCCCAATTCGACTGTGCCGAACTTTATGTTACGGAGTTCTCACCGGTCATGGCTACCGGTGCTGGTCCTGGGATGCTGGGGCTTGCCTACTATGGCGAAGATTGATCTAAAGGTGAGGGAGGAAAAATATGGGGGCTGATCTGGCGCTGATCCTGGGTGCCTATCTCTTTGGCGCATTGCCCATTATCTATATCATAGGCAGGCTTAGGGGTGTCGACCTGAGAGAGTATGAGGATGCCCACATCGCCCTATGGCGAAGGGTGGGGCGGCTGGAGGGGTTCATAGGGGTAGTGACGGAGTTTGTCAAAGGAATTATCGCTGTCCTGGTCGCCAGGGGGCTGGGCTTTCCAGATCTGACCGTTGCCCTCACCGGGCTGGCTGCGGTGGTGGGGCAGATGTGGCCCGTCTTTCTTAAGTTTGACGGGGAAAAGGGAAACAGTGTCGGGATAGCTATGGCCGGAACACTTGCCACCCAGCCTTTTCTTATTGCCTTGATACCCATGCTTCTTGGCGCCTTGATCAGAACCCTGCCCCGCCTCTTGGATACCACCTGCTCGAGGGAGGAGCGCCTAAAGCTCGGTGGACCTCCCAGCCTCAGCTTACCCCTGGGCGTATTCATCGGCTTTGCCGTTCTGCCTATATCATCCTGGCTCCTGGGGTGGCCCCTGGAGATAACCTTGGCCTTTGTGGCACTCTTTATATTGATACTGACAAGGAGGGCGACCGCCGGGGTTAGAGCCGACCTTAAAGGGGCTGCGAGCAAGAAAAGTATCATCCTGAACCGTCTTCTCTTTGACCGCAGCTATCGCTAGACCAACATAGCGAATTCAACCGACCTCTCAGTCCAACAGGAGTTGGTCTTTTTGTTAAGGGGATGGCACAATTTAGGGAAATATCCTATAATTGAGAAAGCTGTGGAGAGGAGCCAGGTAACCAGAGACGTCCAGACATTAAAAGAGAGTTTAGGGGAGTTGCCTGAGCCGGTGGTCGATCCTGCCCTCATCGTAGTTAGCGGTCTTCCGGGGACGGGGAAATCTCACTTTTGTCGCCGACTTGCGGAAAGACTCCCCGTCGCCATCTTGGAAAGTGACGCCCTGCGCAAGGTCCTCTTCCCGAGCCCAAGCTATAGTCGTCAGGAAAGCTCCCGCCTCTTTGAGGCCTGCCATGCTCTCATTTTTGAGCTTTTAGGTAAAGGAATAACGGTCGTCCTTGATGCCACCAATTTGACGGAGCGTCACCGGGAGCACCTATACCACATCGCTGACCGCCTCGGGGTGAAGCTAATCATGGTTCGTGTTGAGGCGCCGCCGGAACTGGTGCGTCAGCGCCTTGAGGCTCGGGTTCGTGGGAGTAATCCTGAGGATAGGTCAGATGCTGACTGGAGGGTGTATCAGAAGATGAAGTCCTCGGTTCAAAGGATAAGACGCAACTACTTCACCCTTGATACCTCAAGGGACATCACCCCTGTCATTGACAAGATCTTGCGAGAAGTAAGGCGGTAGCACCCTTCGCCCTGGTTGGAGGGGAAACCATGCCCTATGGTTACAATGGCAAAATCCTGCGGATTAATCTATCTCGGGGGAGCACCCAGGTTGAGGAGCCTGACAGCAGTTTCTATCGTCGCTATTTGGGAGGAAGAGGCTTCGTTAGCTATTATCTCCTGAGAGAGCTCAGGGCGGGCATTTCCCCCTTAAGCCCGGAAAATAAACTCATCTTCGCCACGGGGGTTATCACTGGAGCCCCGGTCGGAGGGTGCGGCAGGAACAGCGTAGGCGCAAAATCGCCTCTCAGTGGAGGCTACGGGGATGCCGAGGTTGGGGGATATTGGGGGGCTGAGCTAAAGAGGGCGGGGTATGATGCCATCATTGTTGAGGGAAGGGCAGACGAACCAGTATATCTATGGATTGAGGATGGGAGGGTGGAGCTTAAAGATGCGAAAAGGCTTTGGGGAAAGCCAACCGCAGAGGCGCAGAGGATGATTCACGAAGAGCTAGGCGACCCTCTGATTCGTGTTGCCCAGATAGGGCCGGCGGGGGAGAATTTGGTTCGCTATGCCTGTGTCATCAACGATCTCGCTCATGCCGCAGGTAGAACCGGCATGGGGGCGGTGATGGGCTCCAAGAACCTGAAGGCTATAGCCGTCCGCGGGCACAAAAACCTGGGGATGGCAGACCCCAAGGCGGTTAGCTCCCTGGCAAAGTGGCTCCGTGACAACTTCGTGACGCTCGCCCGGAGGCTTTACGACGAGGGGACTGCCGGTGGTCTCTGGAGCCTCAACCGAAATGGGGGCCTGCCCACCCGCAACTTCCAGGAAGGGGTATTTGAGGGGGCAACCAAGATAAATGGTCGGGTGCTTAGGGATACTATCCTTGTTGCTCGCCGAAGCTGCTGGGCCTGCCCCATCCGCTGTAAAAGGGAGGTAGTGGTGAGAGAGCCATATAACGTGAGCCCCGCCTACGGTGGCCCGGAGTACGAGACTATCGCATCGCTCGGCTCAAACTGCGGCATAGATAGCCTTGAGGCCATCGCCAAAGGGAATGAGCTTTGCAATGCCAATGGGTTGGACACTATATCCACAGGGGTAGTTATCGCCTTCGCTATGGAGCTCTTTGAAAGGGGCATCCTCACTGAGAAGGATACCAACGGAATGAAACTCAGCTTTGGGAACGCGGAAGCCATGGTGAAAATGGTGGAGATGATCGCTGGACGGGAGGGGATTGGTGACCTCCTCGCTGAAGGAGTGGCCAGGGCAAGCGAGAGGATAGGAAAAGGTGCTGAAGACTTTGCCCTTCATGTCAAAGGGCAGGAGATTCCCATGCACGAGCCCCGCTATAAGCAGGGTATGGGGCTGGGGTATGCAGTATCGCCCACCGGGGCTGATCATGTGCATAACATTCATGACGATATGTTCAATAGAGAAGGTCGTGAGCTAGAAAACCTTAAGGCCCTGGGGGTGCTTGAGCCCCTGCCCCTCACCGACCTCAGCCCAGCCAAGGTTCGCATGCTCATCTATTTCACCAATTGGCGCCATCTCCTCGACTGCCTCTCACTGTGCGTGTTTATCCCCTTTAACTATAGCCAGGTCGCCGATCTGGTGAAGGGCGTGACTGGCTGGAACACCTCACTATGGGAGCTGATGAAGGTGGGTGAAAGGTGTGTCACCATGGCCCGCGCCTTCAACATCCGTGAAGGGTTTGCCAAGGATGACGATCGCCTGCCCCGGCGTTTCTTTGAACCATTCACCTCTGGTCCGCTTCAGGGGGTGAGCATCAAAAAAGAGGAGCTTGAACGGGCCAGAGATATATATTATTCTATGATGGGGTGGGACGAAGCCACAGGTACCCCCAAGCTGGGGAGGCTTCAGGAGCTCGGCATCGAGTGGGTAGCGGGGGTGATGAATTAGAGTGGTGAAAGGAGGAGAAGGTGGAGATAAAAGTCATATCTGGCGACATCACAAAGGTTGAGGTCGATGCTATTATAGTGAATCTCTTCGAGGGGGTGGAAAGCCCGGGCGGTGCCAGTGGGGTGGTGGATAAAGCCCTTGATGGTGCTATCACCAAGCTCATCGCTGATGGTGAGATCAAGGGCAAACTGAACGAGGTTACCATGATCCACACCCTGGGTAAGATCCAGCCAGCAAGGGTGGTTGTTGTGGGGTTGGGTAAGCAAGCCGAGCTATCCCTCGACCGGATTCGGGGGGTGGTGGCTGAGGCGTGTCGGTTCCTTCGCAAGGTGGGTGCCCAGCGGGTGGCAACTATTGCTCATGGGGCGGGGGTGGGTGGCGTGGAATATGATAAGGCAGCCCAAGCTATTGTCGAGGGCTCGATCCTGGGACTTTATACTTTCCGAAGGCACATCACCAAAGAGCCCGAGTATAGGGAGATCAAAGAGCTGCTTATCGTGGAAAGGGATGAGGGAAAGCTCCCTGCCCTAGAGCAGGGTTGCCGCCGGGGTAAGGCGATTGCTGAAGCCACGTCCTTTGCCCGAGACATGACAAACGAGCCGGCAAATCATATGACCCCAACCGATATGGCGGAGCGGGCAAAGGAGGTTGCCCAAACCTACGGTCTAGAGTTCAGTGTCCTCGAGCGAGAGGAGATGAAGGAGCTGGGGATGGGTGCCCTCTTGGGGGTGGCACAGGGCTCAAGCCAGCCGCCAAAGTTCATCATACTCCGCTATAAGGGGGATAGCTCCTCCGAGGCCTCTCTGGGCATTATCGGCAAGGGGATAACCTTCGACTCGGGTGGGATTTCAATCAAGCCCTCCGAGGGCATGGAGGAGATGAAGGGGGACATGGCGGGGGGGGCTACAGTTATCGCCACCATGTGTGCTATCGGCGAGCTAAAGCCGAAGATCAACGTCACCGCCCTTATACCGGCAACCGAGAACCTTCCCAGTGGCTCCGCCTTGAAGCCGGGGGATGTGCTGAGGGCGATGGGCGGAAAGACCATCGAGATTGTCTCCACCGATGCTGAGGGGAGGCTCATTCTGGCCGATGCCCTAAGCTATGCCAGAAGGCTTGGACTTTCGCCTCTAGTTGATGTTGCTACACTTACCGGCGCCTGTCGTATTGCGCTGGGGGATATCTGCACAGGCGCCTTCACCAATAACCCGGATTTGCTGAACAAGATTGTAAAGGCTGGGGAGGAGGCAGGGGAGCGCATCTGGCAGATGCCCATGTATGAGGAATACAAAGAGCAGAATAAGAGCGATATTGCCGATATCAAAAACGTAGGGTCAAGATACGGCGGTGCGATAACCGCTGCCCAGTTTCTTGCCGAATTCGCCGGGGATACACCCTGGGTCCATCTCGATATTGCCGGCACATCGCGCAGTGAAAAGGAGAAATCCTATCTGGTTAAGGGGGCAACCGGGGTGGGAGTGAGAACCTTGACAAACCTCATTCTCGCCCTTGCTCAGAAGTAACGTGGTAAAGGAGGCTTCGAAAATGAAGGTCAAATGGCTTGGTCATGCGTCGTTCCTGATCACATCGGAGGAGGGAACTAGGATCATCACCGACCCGTATCAGCCTGAGGCGTTTGGGCTTAACTATGGGAAGATAAGCGAAGCGGCTGACATTGTTACCGTTAGCCATGACCACCCCGATCACAACTATGTGGCCGGGGTTCCCGGAAAACCTCAGGTTGTCACGGGCACTGGAACACATCGGGCGAAAGGCATCGAGTTCAAGGGAATAGCGAGCTATCATGACGAATCGAGCGGTGGCGAGAGGGGGCCGAATACCATTTTCTGCTTCACTGTAAATGGGGTCAGGCTCTGCCACGTGGGCGACCTTGGTCATCAGCTAACCGATAAGCAGCTTTCAGAGATCGGTGAGGTTGATGTCCTTCTGATTCCGGTGGCTGGGACATTCACTATTGACGCCGCCGGAGCAAACAAGGTAGTCGATAAGATCAAGCCGAGGGTGGTCATTCCCATGCACTTCAGGACAGAGAGGTGCCCCTCTTTCCCGGTAACCGACTGCCAGCCCTTCCTGGCTGGCAAGAAAAACGTGAAGAGGATGAATGCTAGTGAGGTGGAATTCAGGAAGGGGGAGCTGCCAAAGGAGACCGAGATAGTGGTTCTCAGGCACGCCCTTTAGAAGGGACTTTTGTCCGCAGCTGGGGCTGTAAAATAGGAGAAAAGTAATATGGACAACTATTGACAAACATGCTATTCTATACCCAGTTAGATTTTAGTTAGTTGAGATATCTTGATATAGAGCGCCGGGTGATGGAGAAAGTCGGGGTCTTTATAGTCGATAACCAGGAAATCTTCCGGCAGGGTATTCGTGCTTCCCTATCAGCGGAGGAAGACATCAGCGTAGTCGGCGATGCGGAGCAGAGCGAGGAGACGCTCTCTCTGCTTGAGGCCTATATGCCCGATGTAGTGCTTCTTGATATTGGGTTACCCTCGCTTAAAGGTCTTCAACTGGCAAGCCAAATCGGGCGACGCCTACCTGGGGTCTCGGTCATCGTACTTTCAGCCTACGAAGATGATACTCAGCTCTTTTTGGCAATTAAGGCCGGGGCAGTGGCTTATCTTACCAAAGATGTCTCCCCCGAGCACATGGCGAAGACTATCAGGAGGGTATTTAACGGGGAGTATCCCATAAATGAAACCCTACTCTCCAAGCCCGATCTCGCTGCCCGCATCCTTACCCAGTTTCAAAGTCTATTTCAGGCCGGGCAGGAGATGCAGGCATTGGTTGCTCCACTCTCACCTCGAGAGATTGAGATCCTAAATCTGGTGGCTAATGGTTATGCAAATAAACAGATCGGCCACACCTTGAGGATCAGCGAGCAGACTGTTAAGAACCATATAACCTCCATTCTGCGAAAGCTTGCTGCAAACGACCGCACCCATGCCGTAGTCCTTGCTCTGCGCCACGGCCTGATCTCAGTGTGAAGCCCCTAGCCACACTTTACCCCACTTCTCCTATCTATTAGCACGATTGGGAAGATGATTCCGCACCGGGAAAAAGGCTTTAAGGTTTGTGCTGTAAGGGGGTATTTGCTGATGTGTGGATGCCAGGCGTTTATGCCTGATTTACCCTGACTTGGGGTTTAGCGGCCTTTCCCTTTTCTCCGACGCAGCTTCCCGTATAGCAAGGCGTAGCGATACCCCAGCTCGAACCCCATGGTGATCTCTATTGCCTTCTCGATGTCATCGCGAGCGGTGTCCCTAATAAACCGCCTGAGGGCTACCCGGTCCCTCTCATCAAGGCAGAGCAGCAGGGGCTCCCTGCTTGCCTCCTCCAATACACTCTCCAAGCGAGCCGTCAGCTCCTCGTTACACTCTCCATAGATATCGTTGATGGTATCCAGGAAGCCCAAAAGTCGTAGCTCTGTAAACTGGCTAAGGTCGTCCATTCGATCACCACTTCCGTTTTAAGTCCCGGCTCTTAGCATGTCTATAAAGGCATCTGTTATATTTGGGTCAAACTTTGTGCCCTTATCCTCATAAAGGGTTGCCATCGCGTCATCGCGGGGGATGGCTGGGCGCCAGGGGCGAGCCGAAGTCATAGCATCATAGGCATCACAAAGAAGCACGACATGAAGCGCTGGTGTTATCTCATCCCACGAAAGACCATCCGGATAGCCGGAACCATCCAAGCGCTCGTGGTGATGGCGCACTATTTGGCGAGCATCGGCCAGGAAGGGGAGGGGGGCGATGAGATCATCCCCGATTACAGGGTGAAGCTTCACCATCTCCCACTCGGGGGGGGTGAGTAAGGCGGGCTTATTGAGAATAGCCTCACTCACACCCAGTAGACCAATGTCGTGAAGCCTCGCCCCAAGCTCGATGTTTCTTATCTTGTCCTCACTCAGGCCAACGATCTTGCCAAGCTGCATACCCAGGTTGGCTACCTGCTCCATGTGGCTATGAGTGTATGGAGTTCTCCGATCGACTTGAGAGGCGATCAATCGCAGGGTTTTGAGGCAATTTTCTTCGACTTCAGAGACTGACCAACGACTCTTTAAACATATGGCGAGCTGGGAGGCGAGAATAGTCAGGAGCTCCAGGTCCCCCTCGCTGAATAAGCCCTCACCTCCGGCGCGGCTGGTGGTCAGGAAACCGATTGTCCCCCCCTCGGTCTCTATGGGGAGCATTAGGATCTCCTGATGCTTAGCCCTAGGGGTGAGCACCTGGTTGCTGGGATAATGGGAACCGACCTGACCGAACAGGGGGTGGTCCTCGACATTGGTGAAAAGAATAGGTTTACTGGCTCCCGACGGGGGGGTGATGTCCTTCTTGAGTATTGCATTGGCTATTAGTGCTGCCCACTCCCATGCACCCGAGGCAGCAGCTATCCTCACCTGATCCCTGAATGAGTTGAAAAGCACGATGGCACCGCCGCTAGACCTCGTCTCCCTTATGGCAGTACTAAGTATGAGCCCCATTAATTCCTTCTCGTCTGTGCCGATGGCTACAGCCTGGCTGACCTTATATAGACCAGTCAGTTGCTTAAGCCGGGCGTTTTCATCGGCAAGCCTCTTCCTGCCAAGGGCATCGGCTAACGCTAGACAGATCTCACCCCGGTCGAATGGTTTGGTGATGTAGTTATAGACCCCCTGGCTAATGGCGATGCGCGCCGTTTCAATACTGGGATACCCTGTTATGAGGATGGGTATGGTCTGGGGGCTTATTTCCCGAAACTCCTCGACCAGCTCCAGTCCATCCTTTTTGGGCATCTTGATATCGGCAAGCAAGAGGTCAAAACAATCCCCTTTTGCAAGTTGCAGAGCTGCCTCTGCGCTTTCGACGCCCGTGGCGCTGTAGCCTTCGCGAACGAGGATCTCACATATCGTCTCTCGTGCTAGCTCTTCATCGTCAACAACCAACACCCTGACCTGTTTCAAGAAAACTCTCCTAGATCAAGACTATTCCACCATAAGGGGTATACTGCCTCCAATCAATAGCCTTTTGGGTCTAGTTTGAGATAGCCATATAGGTGGGGGAACTAGGTACTAGTGGGTAAAATGATAGTGGGTGACCAAGTCTGGCCACCCACTATATTCCCCTCCACGGGGTGATACCCTCAAAGCGACTGCGCGGCGTGTTATATCTAACCTAGAGGGTTATCTCCCCTTAAAGATTGGTTCCCTCTTTTCAAGGAATGCGCTAACTCCTTCCTTGAAATCTTCAGTCTGCATGCATATTCCCTGGAGATGCATCTCATACTCATGCTGGAATGCTAGATCCTCCTCCGCATACCCTCTATAGAGAGCGCGCTTAGCCAATTGAATCGTTATTGGAGGCCCCTTAGCTATCGTTGTTGCCAGTTCCCTAGTTGCCTTCATCAGCTCATCGTGAGGTACAACCCGGCTCACCAAACCTATTCGCTCCGCCTCCCTGGCATCGATTATCTGCCCCGTGAATACCATCTCACATGCCTTAGACATTCCCACCGCGCGGGGGAGAAAGTAGGTTGACCCAGTGTCTGGGATAAGTCCCCTCCTGACGAATATCTGTGAGAATCTAGCATTCTCCGAAGCTATCCTGATATCACATGCTAGGGCAATGGAAAAGCCCATCCCGGCGGCGACGCCGTTTACCGCAGCTATCGATGGTCTCTTCAGGTTCCGAATTAGAAGAGTTACCTGGTTGATCGTTGGTTCAAGCGCCGCCTGCCTTACCCCCGCCTCAGCAGCTCCTGAGGCAAGCATGCTACTAAGATCAGCTCCAGAGCAGAAGCCGCGCCCGGCGCCGGTGATGATCACCACCCTCACCCCTTCATCGCTATCAACGTCCTTAAGGGCATCGATCAAATCAAGGGTCAGTTGACTATCCACGGCATTGAGCCTATCAGGGCGATTGAGAGTGATGGTGGCGATCCCTCCCTCCTTCTCTAGGATAACAGTTTGGTATTTCATCCAGCACCTCCTTTTAGCTAAATAATCTTCTGGTTCCGAAAACACCAACCGGAAGATATGCCCCGCTGCCCCCTCCCCACCGAAAGAGTAGCAGAAAACCATGAACCAGTCAAGCCGCGAGATTGATAGGATAGGACACTGAATCAGCTCCAGATTTGATTCTCTCTATACTCTACCGCCTCTTTTACAGTATAATGACGGGGTGATACTGCCTGATAGGATCAAGAGGATGGAGCCAGTCCCTGAGGAGGAATAGTAATGGACATCGAGAAGTACGAGGTGCCGGCTGATAAGTTACGCTGGAGGTGTGACCCCAGCCTGTTGAACTTTGCCAGCACCGAGGACCTAGCTCCCTTGGAAGAGTTCATCGGCCAGGCACGGGCAATAAACGCGGTGAAGTTCGGTCTGGAGATGAACCGCCCCGGCTATAATATCTATGTGGCTGGTCTCACGGGCACAGGAAAGACATCGGTGGTAAAGGCACACATTCAAAGGCTGATAAAGGAGCGTGAGGAAGAGGAAGGGCCCTATCACCCTGATGACTGGTGCTACCTATATAACTTCACTGACCCCGATCGTCCCCAGATAGCGAAGCTTCCCCAGGGAAAGGGCAGGGTCTTTGCCAACCAGGTGACGACCTTGCTACTAAAGCTTCAAGAAGAACTGCGCAAGATATTCTCCAGTGAAAACTATGGAACAGAGAGGAGGAGGATTATCGAGGAGGGTCAGGGCGAGCAGCGGCAGATTTTAGAGCAACTGGAAAAGGAAGCCCAGTCTCAGGGATTCTTGTTTCAGATTTCGCCTGCAGGACCGGCGTTAATCCCAATGAGTAAGGGCAAGCCTTTGTCCCAAGCAGAATACCTCTCGCTGAAGGAAGAGGTGAGGAGGACTCTGGAAGAGAGGCAGGCCCATATTATGAAGCTGGCAGAGGCAAGCTTTGAGAAGGTTCGAGGGCTGGAGAAGAACACCCTCGAAAGACTGCGCCAGCTTGACCGCAACATAGGGGAAAGGGCCATCCACACCTTGTTTCAGGAGCTCTTGGAGGACTATCGCCAGTTCAGCGGTGTGGATCAGTATTTCAAGGGACTGCAAGCTTACACTTTGGACAACTTAGACTTATTCAAGCAGCAGGAAGCCCCCACCCCGGCTGTCCCTGGCATGCCCACTGGGCAGCTGATGGGGGCAAGGGATCCCCTCCTCCCCTTCCGGGTCAACGTCTTCGTGGACAACAGCGAGACCGGGGGGCCACCGGTGATTGTGGAGAACAATCCCACCTACGGGAACCTGTTCGGCAAGGTGGAGAGGCGCTTCTTTTTTGGCGGCTATCTCAGCGACCATACCATGCTGAAGCCCGGCTCGCTGAGCCTGGCCAACGGCGGTTATTTACTACTCAATCCCAGGGACGTGCTGACGAGGGCTGGGGTGTGGGAGGCCCTGAAACAGGCCATCCGCAACAAGGAAGTGCGGATTGAAGACCCTTTCGAGCAGTTCGGTCTCATCGCCCCCATGGGGATGAGACCGCAACCCATGCCTATAGACGTGAAGGTGATTCTCATCGGTGACAATTACATCTACCAGTTGCTCTCCGAATACGACGAGGAATTCTGGGAGTTATTCCGGGTTAAAGCCGAGTTCAACTTCGAGATGGATCGAACACCAGAGAACATGGAGGCCTATGCCTGTTTTATCGCCCACTGCTGTGCAGAGGAACGCCTGCGGCACTTTGACCCTTCGGGGGTAGCCAAGGTGCTAGAGTTTGCAGCGCGGGTGGTGGCTGACCAGGAGAAGCTATCCTCCAGGTTTGCCCAGATAAAGGAACTTCTGATGGAGGCCGATTACTGGGCAGGGAAAAGCGACGCCTCCTTGATTTCAGCAGAACATGTGCAGAGAGCCCTTGACGAGAAGATGTTCCGCCACAATCTGATCGACGAGCAAATACGGGGGCTTATCGAGAAAGGGACACTGCTGATAGACGTAGATGGCAAAGCAGTGGGGCAAGCCAACGGACTCAGTGTCTACAGTGTAGGTGACTCAATGTTTGGCAGGCCCTCTCGGATCACGGCTAAGACCTTCATGGGGCGCAGCGGGGTGATCAACATTGAGCGGGAGTCCCAGCTCAGTGGCAGAATCCATGACAAGGGGGTCATGATTCTGAGTGGCTACCTGGGCTGGAAATATGCCCAGGATAAGCCCCTGTCCCTATCAGCCAGTCTGTGCTTCGAACAATCCTATGAGGGTGTGGAGGGGGATAGCGCCTCATCCACGGAGCTATATGCTATCCTGTCGAGCCTGTCAGGGGTACCGCTGAAACAGGGGATTGCCGTCACCGGCTCGGTGAATCAGATGGGAGAGGTTCAACCTATTGGTGGGCTCAACCATAAAATCGAAAGCTTCTACCGTGTATGCAAGGCCAAGGGGCTCACCGGCGAGCAGGGTGTGTTGATTCCTTATAAGAACATACGTAACCTTATGCTGCACGATGAGGTGGTGGGTGCTGTGGCTCAAGGGAGGTTCCACATTTATGCGGTTAAGACCATCGATGAGGGGATTGAGGTGCTCACCGGGGTGGAGGCCGGGCAGAGGAGAGAGGATGGAACTTATCCCGAAGGCAGCATCAACTACCTAGTGGACAGACGACTGAGGCAGATGGCAGAGGGCCTCAAGTCCTTCTATGCTGAGGCGGAGACGAAGGAAAAGGGAAGGGTATTCGGGGGATGAAGGCTCAAGGAGGGATCAGATGTTAGAAAACTACCCCAAGACGGTGGTGATACAGGACGGTACCCGGCTCACGCTGCGCCCCCTGGTTAGAGAAGACGAGGCTAGGCTCAAGGAGTTCTTTGCCACTGTCCCACGGGAGGACCGCTGGTATCTGAAAGAGGATGTATCGGACCCCAGGGTGATCGAGGCTTGGGTGCGGGGCATCAACTACGAGCGGGTGGTGCCCATAGTGGCTGAAGTCGATGGTCAGATCGTGGCTGATGCCACCCTGCATCGGCGCCCCTTTGGAGGCAGCCGCCATGTCGGCAAGATAAGGGTCGTGGTGAGCCCCCGCTACCGGGGCATGGGCCTGGGCACCTGGATGGTTTTGGATATATTGAACCTGGCCATGGAGACGGGGGTGGAGAAGCTGATTGCGGAAGCGATCGCCGAAGAGCAGGCTCCCGTCATCGCCGGACTAAAGCGGCTGGGCTTTGTCGAGGAGGCACGGATAGCCGACTATGCACGCGACCCTCAGGGAAAACCTCACGACCTGGTGATAATGGTCAGAACCTTCTACCCGGATTGGGGAACCTTTTAAGGCACCAAGTTGCCCGAAACTGCCTTAGTTTAAGGGACGGCCTCAAGGTAGCGCCTTTTAAGGCGGTAAGTTGCCAAGACAGAGAGGGTTTATCCAGTCCATATCGGGGGGGCCATGGGGGGCAAAGACAGAAGCACCGACATCGTGACCAATAGGGGAGTAGTTCACATCAGAAGCCACTGTTCTCCCGATTTTGTTGACCAGCTTGAGATGGATGAGGGCATCGGCGTCTTCGCCCATTACCGTTCCATTGTCCGAGACAAGGAGGCTTTGAAGGGGGTGGCTGCCTTGGAGGAGGGCAATGTGGTGCTAGCCTATGTGGATGACGGCAAGATCGTGGGTTATGTCGCCTTTTCCAACCCCAGCCCCATGGAAAGGTGGGGAAGAGACTCGACTCTACCCCTTTATGAGCTGGGATCAATCGAAGTGAGCCGCCACTGGCGCCGCCTGGGGATTGCCCGGAAAATGGTGGAGCTGGCGATGGCGGATGAAGATGTGGAGGATAAGATCGTATTCCTCACCGGCTTTAGCTGGCACTGGGACCTCGAGGGGGCGGGCCTTTCCAAGATAGGCTACCGCAAGATGCTGATGCGCCTATTTGAGCCCTTTGGCTTTCGCCATTTCTACACCACGGAACCCAACGTAGGGATGGATATCGCCAACATACTAATGGTGCGCATTGGGGCAAGGGTTAGCACAGAGGATCGGGCAAAATTTCTAGACCTCGCCTTTGCCACCAATGGGGGCTAGGGGCATGGTCCAGTCTGGGCTATTCTTGTAGCACGCTTCGCAAAGAGCCACAGCTTGCAAAAAAACAGGGCAGGCTCTATAATACAGTACAATCAGAGACTTCTGTTCAGGGCCTGTAGCTCAGCGGCAGAGCGACCGGCTCATAACCGGTTGGTCGCAGGTTCGAATCCTGCCGGGCCCAGAATTGATCACTTTTTGACAGGGCAGTTTACCATCAAAAAGATGCTTGAGATATTACTGGGCACGGAAGGAAAGGGAAAACTACGGCTTAGAGACAAGACCAGTAACGAGCTATTTGAGCTTTAGACAGCCTCCTGACCCCAAGGCACCATTCTCAGGATGCCTTGGACGCAGCCAGGAGAGTGCTGAGCCATTTTAGGGAATATCTTGGTTCTTATCCCCCTTCTCCTGAAATAGCAGCTGGGTTCGTGGCTCAATTTGCTTCCAGAAAGCCAGCTACCCTTTAATCGCTACAGCGCTATAGTAAAGGGCTTTATGGCTTGGTATGGAGAGGAGCTAGGCCACAAGGTTAAGATTCCTGAGACGCCACCCGAATATATTATCTACGGGCTGCAAGGGGAGAGCTAGTGCAATCGACGATCCGTGAGGTAGGATACTGAAAGGGATATAGCAACCCTGGGGAAGGACACAATTAGTCCAGATTGTTACCGTTTACACGATGACTCAATTGTACCTTATTGCCTCACCCTATCATCCCCAGACCAACGGCAAGATAGAGCGGTATCGCTGCACCATAAAGGGGGAGATTAGCCAGGTGCCCTACGACATGCCGGGTGAACTCAGGGATGCCATCCGGGCCCTTGTTGAATACTATAACTACCGGCGTTACCACGAGGGGCGGCAGAGTCACGCCCTATGATGTCTATACCGGGCGTCACCTTGAAATAATCCAGAAAAGAAAGGAGGCAAAAAGCATGACATCGGTAGCAAGAGGGGACTATAATAGGAGCGTCAGGGAGGGGCATGGCCTTTAGAGTGTCCACTTCTCTAAAGGCCTGCTTTGTCCCATTTTCGCTGACGACATACATTCTGAGCAACACTGATAATGCAAAGAAACGGTTTGCTTGCCTCGTCTCTAGTATGCGCGCTAACTGTGGAAGGGCGAAGGGGTATTCCATTTGCTCATAGAGCAACCTGTGCTGAAAGCTGCTGACAACAGGCCGGGTATAACCTTTACCTAGAGTGCTGTACCTCGACTTCGCGAACAAACTCCGCTGTTTCCTCCGGTGAAAACGATATTGATGGGCAAGCCAGAGCTCATCCGAAAGCCAGCCACAGGGGTAAGAGGGGGCACTCTTGTTAGGTGCCACAGGTGGTAGCTCTTCTTCTTGTCCCCGAGCGGCGCAGTACGTATTGCATAGTTGAAATCGGGGGTTGTTCAGGCCGAGGTAAAGCTCAAGCAACATAGTCCTGAGAACGTGGGCAAGGCTTCGCAAGTCTTCAGAGGCGACATTGCTGAAGAAGTGCTGGTCTTTCTTGGGGGAGTATCTAGGTCTCGAAGGGTGGGAAAAGAAGTAAGTGGAATACTAGGAGCTTGCCGGTATCTTGCACGACCCGACGGCCGACCCAAGGTAATCATCAATTTGAGTCGGGGTCATCCCTTTTCTTTAAGCATATCGAGACGGTTATCCTGACATTGATATGCCTGCTTTTTGTAGTCGCAGTTGCCTGGGAGTGGTGCAACCGCGGTTAGATAGTCAGGAGGATACTCCGGCTAACACAGGCTTCGCGGCGAATCAGAGTTCGGCCAAATACTGCCTATTTCAAGAGGCGCCGAAACTCAAGCATAAATATGATGGCTTAGAGGAGCTAATATCAAGTAACAAAAGTCCAGATTGTTCCCTCGGGTCATAGAGGCAGATTATGTTACCCAATCCTAACGAAACGTGGAAACACTATTGAAAGCGCCTCAGCATTCGCAGAAGGATGTGAAGGGTGCTAAACAGGCACTTCCAGAACTATAGTAGTTCCTTTGCCCAGCTCAGAATGCAGTGTCAATTCGCCGCCCAGAAGGCGTGCCCGCTCCTGCATTCCGGCAAGGCCCAGCTTGCCGCTACGGGCCAGGTCTCCCAGCCTCTCCGGCAGCTCAAATCCCTTGCCATCATCGCTAATGGTAAGGCGGATACCGCTTTTGCCAAATTCGACGCTAACCTCAGCCCTTGAAGCTTGGGCATGCCTCCTGATATTGCTCAGCGCCTCTTGGACAATGCGGAAAAGGGGCGTTTCTACCTCTGGGGGGAAGCGCCTCTCGGTACCAACCACCTTGAGCTTTGCCTTTATGCCATGCTCCCTTTCCAGCTCGCCAATAAGCCACCCCACCGCTGGCAGCAAGCCGAGGTCATCCAATATCGAGGGGCGCAGGTCTTGGACAAAGCGCCGCAGTCCCTGTACGGCTTCCCCAATTTGTTGGCGAAGGCCCTTTAAAAGGGCTATATCCTCCTCAGCGAGGTGGGCGCTATTGCGAAGGATGTTGTCCAGCTGGCGTGAAGCGGCATAAAGAACTTGGGTGGTATCATCATGAAGCTCGCGGGCTATGCGTTTCCTCTCCGCCTCTTGGGCTTGGGTGGTCTGCTGAACATAGAAGCGCAGGTTCTCCTGCATCCTCTTTTCCTCGGTGACATCCCGGGCAATATGCTGGAAGCCTGTCGGCTGTCCATCGGTGGTCACTAGGCTAGTGGCAAGCATGAGGATGGCCACTGTGCCATCTCTCTTGATGAGGCGTTGCTCATAGGGTTGTTCCAGCGGTTCCCCACAGAGCAAGCTACGACGCACCATTCTGGCAACATTGAGCCCTTCCTTGTCGAGGAAGGAGGTCACGTTCATTCTGGTCAGCTCCTCCACGGTGTATCCGGTAAGCTTTTCCGATGCCTTGTTTGCCGATATGATATTACCTTCCATGTCGTGAACCCAGATGGCGTCATTGGCACCCTCAAACAGTGCTCGATAGTTTCTTTCCGAAACGCGCAGTTGCTCGGCGATGAGGCGCTCCTTTTGATACAGGCGGGCATTCTCCATGGAGATGCCTATCTGGTTGCCAATGGCACTGAGCATTTCCACCTCCTCGGGAAGGAATTCCCGGGGGCGGCGCACGGCAACGGATAGGGTGCCCACGACCATGCCTTTGGATTTCAGAGGCACAATGAGCTGGGCTTGGAGTTTCATCTCCTTTACCGCCGTTCTGGTGAGCCTGGGATCATGAGAGGCATCCTTCACTATCAGGGGTTCTCCGCGCTCAGCCACCATCCCATTAAAGCCCTCTCCAAGCTTCATCCTATTAACCTCCTGGGCAAATTCTTCAGAAACGCCCTCGTATGCCACCAGCTCCAGCTCCTTCTTCCTCTCATCCAAGGAAAATATCAGGACAACCTCCACCTCCATCACCTCCATGACCATCTCGATGGCTCGGTGCAGAACCTCGTGTAGCTCCAGGGACTGGGTGAGCACGGTGGAAATAGCATTGATGGTGGCGAGGCGCTTTTCATTGCTCCTGGAGAGGCGAATGTGAGCTTGAAGCTGTTGGTGAGCCTCCTCCAGTTTCTCCAGGGCTTTTCGGTGCTCTTCCTTCTCTCGCTCTAGAGACCTAAGCCAAAGACAGGCCAAAACGCCAATGAGAAGGACACATCCCACCTCGAAGAGGGCATCTGCGGGAGCAGGGGAGATAAAAACCGCCCTGGGCAACATAACAACTAGGGACACAGCAGATGTGATCACCCCCGCTCTGAGCCCGAAGACAAATCCACTGTAGACTATAGGGATCAAGAAAAGGATGCGGTCAAAAGCATGGCGAGTGAGCCCAAAGTGGAGGCTGGGGGCAGTTGTGCCCGGGATTCCCAGCTGCTCGGCATAATGGAGGATAGTGAATATCACCATCGAGGCCAGGATCAGCCAGAAATGGCCGCTACCAAGGAGGGCGGTTAGTTGGTTGGTCCATTTCGGTGGGAACATCTCGCCTACCTACAGCAAGAGGCCTTCAGCCGATGTCATCCAGGGAGAACCACCCCCACTTCAGAGCATATATTATCGCCTCGGAGCGCGAGCCAACCCCGAGCTTATTGAAGATGCTTCTAAGGTGTGCCTGAACGGTGCGCACGCTGATAAATAGCTCGCCGGCGATATCCTTATTCCCCATGCCCTTGGCCGCCAGCTTGAGCACCTCCATCTCCCGTTCGCTTAGAAGCTCTCTGGGGTGGCCCGCCGCTGGCTTTGCTTCGCGAGGTCTCAGGTGAGCCATTATCTTTCGAACAACCACCGGGTGAAGCACTGGCTCCCCGGCGTAGACAGCACGGATGGCATCGATGAGCTCATCGCCGCTCACGCTCTTAAGCAGGTAGCCAGCGGCACCGGCCTCCATCAGGGCAAAGATGTACTCATCGTAATCATATGCGGTGAGGATGAGCACTGCCACTGATGGCAGAAGGGATTTGATCTGTTTGGTGGCCTCAATACCATTGAGCTTGGGCATGGCGATATCCATGATGATCACATCGGGTTTGAGTTCAATGGCAAGAGCTACTGCCTCCTCGCCACATCCGGCACCGCCCACCACCTCCATATCCGGCTCCCGCTCCAAGAGCTGACGGGTGCCCTCCCGCACCACCACATGATCATCAGCAAGCAGAATCCTGATCCTGTCCACAAGGCCTTCCCCACTGTTATTATAGTTCATCCCATAGCCTCATTCAACTTTCGCCGATGCCTAGACCAAAATGCGTAGGTGCTAGCGCCCAGTGCATGCTGGGGCAGTCGCGTTTATGCTGTGGTAAGAATCGGTTCTAAAGCTGATGGCATCCAGTGCTCATCATGTTTAAATTAAAGGATTTAGGGGCTAAGGGAGGAAGACAATGAAGGCAGTAACGGTTCAAAGAGAGGAGATTACCCAAGAAGAGACGATGGGCTTTTGGGCAGGCAAGACGCCCTGCTGGAAGATGTGCCACTGTCCTCAGATGATAAGGGAGGAGTGCCCGGCGACCAAATACCCCTTCCACCCCTGCTGGGAGATAGAGGGCACATACTGCAAGCTGGACGATTATGGAGCCACTGGCAGGGACACCAGCATATGCCAGGTGTGCCGGGTGTACAAGCGGTGGGGTGGCAAACAGCCCATAAGGCTCAAGCTCTTCGGTAGGGGCATTGATACCTCCCTTAAGTCGCTGACGAGAATGGCCGAAGGGGAAAGGGTCAAATAGGCTTGCTGTGGCGAGATGCAGTTACCCCGAGGCCAGCGAGATTGGGTCAAGCCTCGCCACAGTAATCAGAGGGAAGGCGCCCTGATGGGCACTTTTCCTTGACTCCCTTGTTTAGAATGCTGTAGAATCGTGATCAGAGCTAGAAGAAAGCCGTTGAGGGAGAAGTGAGCTTCAAAGGGGCTACATTATGGATGGAATCGACGCTGAGATAATAGCGGAGGCGGTGGCGAAGCGGGAGGTTGGGGGCGGAATCGCGGGCAGGATCTTCAGGCAGGTACAGAGGCTGGTGGCCGACACCAGGGGGGAGCCGGGAGCGCTGATTCGCGTCCTCGAGCAGACTCAGGGGATGCTTGGCTATCTCCCCCACCCAGTGTTGAAAACCATCTCCAGAGACTTGAGGATCCCCCTCAGCGAAATATACGGCGTAGCCAGCTTCTATCACTTCTTCACCTTGGTTCCCCGGGGCAAGTACGTGATCCAGGTCTGCATGGGCACATGCTGCTATGTGAAGGGAGGGGAGAATATCCTGAACGCTCTGAGGAAGGAGTTCGCCATCGAACCCGGTGAAACTACCACTGACGGCAGGTTCTCCTTGGAAACCGTTCGCTGCTTGGGCTGCTGTGGCCTGTCACCCGTTGTCGCCATTGGGGATCAGGTCTACCGCCAAATGACGCCGGGCAAGATGATGGACCTTTTGAGTTCCTTCGAGTAGGAGGTCATGGGTGAGGGTGATCACTAATATTGAAGCCCTAAGAGAATGGAGGCAAGAGGCCCAGAGGAAACTAGCCGAACGGGAGAAGAATGTCCAAGTAAAGGTACATATGGGCACCTGTGGCATCTCCTCGGGGGCAAACGCCGTTCTCGATGCCTTCCGCCACAACCTAGAGAGAGGTAAGCTAATTCACGTCACCCTTTCCAAGGCAGGCTGCATTGGACTATGCAGCCATGAGCCTACCGTTACTGTCATTCATCCTAAAGGTGGAAAAGCCCTTTACCTTGATGTGACCGTAGAGATGGTCCTCCAGATAGTTGAACAGCATATAGTGGCGGGGAAGGTGATCGAGGAATGGGCGGCAAAGGAGGATAGCCCTTTCTTTAAGTTGCAGGAGAAAAGGGTTCTCTCAAATCAAGACCTGGATGCCGGGGATATCGAGGAATATATCGCTCGCGATGGTTACCAAGCCTTGGCCAAAGTTCTTACCAAGATGAAGCCGGAAGAGGTTATCGAGGAGGTAACCAGATCGGGGCTGCGGGGTCGAGGCGGGGCTGGCTTCCCCACCGGAACGAAGTGGGGCTTCGTCCGCGCCGCAACAGGGGAGGAAAAGTTTGTGGTTTGTAATGGAGACGAGGGCGACCCCGGCGCTTACATGGACCGCACCGTTCTAGAAGGTAACCCCCATGCGGTGATCGAAGGGATGACTATTGGGGCCTATGCCATTGGGAATGTTCGCCAGGGTTATGCCTATGTGCGCGCCGAATATCCTCTCGCCATTGAAACCCTGAGCAATGCCATTCGTCAGGCGCGAGAGCATGGTCTCTTAGGGGAGAACATCCTAGGCACCGGGTTTAGCTTCTCCATCGATATCTTTCCCGGGGCTGGTGCCTTCGTCTGTGGAGAGGAAACAGCCCTCCTCATCTCCATTGAGGGAAAGCGGGGCAATCCCCGCCAGAGGCCTCCCTTTCCTGCCCAGAAGGGGCTTTTCGATAAGCCCACCACCCTCAACAATGTGGAGACCTGGGCCAATGTCCCCTCCATTATCCTCAAGGGGGCCGATTGGTTTGCTGGTGTGGGAACAGGACGAAGTAAAGGGGCAAAGACCTTCTGCTTGGTGGGCAAGATAAATAACACCGCCCTCATCGAGGTTCCCCTGGGGATACCGCTGGGGCAGATAGTATTCGATATCGGCGGTGGCATCCCCAACGGGAAGAGGTTCAAGGCGGTGCAAATAGGGGGGCCCTCCGGAGGCTGTATCCCCATAGAGCATCTCAACACCCCGGTCGATTATGAGGCGGTTACTGCATTGGGAGCGATCATGGGCTCTGGTGGCTTGATCGTGATGGACGAGGATAACTGTATGGTGGATATGGCCAAGTTCTTCCTCCAGTTCACCAAGGACGAATCCTGCGGCAAGTGCGTTCCTTGCCGCGCTGGCATCCCCAAGATGCTGGATATCCTGACCAAGATCACCAACGGCGAAGCCACCATGGAAGACCTCGATGTCCTCGGGCAATTGGCACAGATGGTGGGCTCGGCGTCTTTGTGCGGCCTGGGGCAAACGGCCCCCAACCCTGTCTTGAGCACGCTGCGCCACTTCCGCGATGAATACGAGGCCCACATCATCGACAAGAGGTGCCCTGCCGCCATCTGCCAGGCCCTGTTTCGGGCACCCTGTCAGCATACTTGCCCGGTGGGGCTGGATATTCCAGGTTATGTTGCCTTCATCAAAGAGGGGAAATTTGAGGAGGCCTATCGCCTGATCAGACAAAGGCTTCCCTTCCCCTCCGTCTGTGGCCGGGTATGCCATCATCCCTGTGAGGGCAAGTGCCGTCGCGGCCAGTTGGATGAGCCCATAGCCATCAGGCATCTCAAGAGGTTCGCCGCTGACTGGGCCTTCGAGCACGGAATCGAATATATACCACCAGTAAAGCAGAGGAGGGAAGAGAGGGTTGCCGTAATTGGCGCCGGCCCCGCCGGGCTGTCCGCAGCCCACGACCTCGCCCTGGACGGATACCGGGTTACCGTTTTTGAAGCTCTTCCTGTGGCTGGGGGTATGCTGGCAGTGGGCATTCCCGAGTATCGCCTGCCGAAGAGGATACTGAAAAAGGAGATCGAGGCCATCGAAAAACTGGGGGTCGAGATAAAGCTAAATACCCGGGTTGAAGATATAGAATCGCTGCTCAGTGATGGATATGGGGCGGTTTATGTCGCTGTTGGTGCTCACCGCGGCGATAAGATGAACCTCTCTGGCGAGGAGCTGGAAGGGGTTTACGATGCGGTGGAGTTTCTGCGGGAGGTTAATCTGGGGGAGAAGGTGAAGGTGGGCAGGCGGGTTGCGGTCATCGGCGGCGGCAATACCGCAATCGATTCGGCCCGGGTGGCGCTGAGAATGGGTGCCCACGAGGTACATATATTCTACCGGCGGGAGAAGCAGGATATGCCGGCGATAAAGGAGGAGGTGGAGGCGGCGGAGGAGGAGGAGGGAATCCACCTCCACCTGCTCACTGCCCCCACCAGAGTGTTGAGCCATAATGGCAGGGTTTCGGGGCTGGAGCTTATTCGCATGGCACTGGGGGAATTCGACAGCAGCGGCAGGAAAAGGCCTAACCCTATAGCAGGGTCGGAGTATACTTTCGATTGTGATATGGTCATCGGGGCCATAGGCCAAAGGCCAGATACCTCCTTCCTCAGCGGCAACGGGATCAAGATAGGGAGGGGTGGAAATATAGTGGTCGACCCCCGCACCCTTGCTACCGACCGCCTCGGGATTTTCGCCGGCGGCGATGCGGTAACCGGACCCCGGACTGTTATTGAGGCCATCGCCGCCGGGCAAAGGGCTGCCTGCTCCATCAAGAGGTATCTTGAGGGGAAGAAGCTTGAGCTGAGAATGGAGCGGGAGGACAGGGAGACCTTCGTGCTCCCCCCTGCCGAGGAGGCAGAGACCAAGGAGAAGGCTAGGGTTGCTATCAGCAAGCTTCCCAGTGCGGAGAGGAGCCGCTCTTTTGAAGAGGTGGTTCGGGGTTATAGTGAGGAGAAGGCGATGGAGGAGGCAGCAAGGTGCCTCAGGTGTGATGCGGAAATCAGAGGAAAGTAAATGAAGGAGATCAAGCTCACCATCAATGGCAGGGAGGTAAGGGGCAAGGAGGGCAATACCGTCCTCGATGTTTGCCGCGCCAACGACATCTATGTGCCCACCCTGTGCTATATTGAGGGATTGTCCAGTGTAGGCGCCTGCCGTCTCTGTATGGTGGAGATCGAGGGGGAGAGGAGGATAAATCCCGCCTGCACCTACCCTGCCAGGGATGGGCTGGTGGTCAAAACCACCAGTGAACAGCTGGAAGGGTATCGGCGCATGATCCTGGAGCTCATCTTCACTGAGCGGAACCACTTTTGCATGTTCTGTGCCCAGAGCGGCGACTGCGAGCTGCAGGATTTGGCCTATCGCTACCAGATGGATCATGTGCGTTACCCGTATGCATTTCCCTCCTTACCTGTGGATACATTAAACGATTATGTGGTCCTGGATCACAATCGCTGTATGCTTTGTGGCAGGTGTGTTCGGATATGCAGCGAGGTAGTGGGCATCCATACCCTGGATTTCGCCCGGCGAGGTTTCAGAACCATGGTATGTGCCGATCTGGATCAACCTTTAGGTGAATCCTCCTGTATCTCCTGCGGCGCCTGCGTGCAGGCATGTCCCACAGGCGCTATTTTCAGCAAGGTGAGCGCCTATAAAGGAAGAACCAGCGAATGTCAAGAGATAGAGAGTGTCTGCTCCCAATGCGGCGTCGGCTGCGAAATAAGGGTTCTGGTAAGGGACAACAATCTGGTCAGGATCGATGGAGCAGAGCTCACCGGGCTCAGGGGCCAGCTCTGCCGAAAGGGCCGTTTCGACCCTCTCAGTGAAACTCGCCACAGGGTCACGACACCTTTGAAAAGGGATGGCAAAGGGCAACTGAAGGAATGCTCCCTAGATGAGGCCCTGGAATTGATCGCAGACAAGATGGGGGAGATAAGCAGGAGCTACGGGCCCGGCGCCATTGCCGGCATTGCCTCGGCCAAGGGTTCCAACGATTCCCTGGAGCGATTCAATAGGCTTTTCCGCGAGGTGATCGGCACCGATAAGGTGGATACTATGGATGGGGATAGCTACCGGGCCATCGCCAGGGCCATAGAAAGCTTCAACGGGAAAGGCCTGGAAATTGAATGCCCCATGGAGAAGATACTGGAGGCGGACTGCATCATGGTGGTTGGCGCTGACCCTCTGGAAAGCCACCCAGTCTTGGGATGCTACATTTTGAGGGCTGTAGCCCGGCGGGGGGCAAGGCTGGTCGTTATCGACCCGCTGCGAAATTCCTTTGCCTATCGTGCCCACCTCTGGCTGAAGCCTGAGGAAGGAACGGAAGACAGCCTGATCAAGGGGCTAGCTCACCTTATCATGGAGAAGGGCCTGGGCGACTGGAAAAGGGCGAAGCGGGGTTTTGTCAAGGCCATCAAGGATTATAGTGCCGATAGGGTGAGCAAAGGGACTGGGGTAAAGGCGGAGGACCTCGAGCGGGCAGCGGAAATTTATGGCAGGGCAAAGCATGGCATCATCGTCTATGGGGAGGGGATTGTCAGTAAGGGGGATGCCGAGCCGATCGCTTCCCTTTTGAACCTGGCTGCCATGACGGGGAACTTCACAAAGGACAAGCTCAGGGTTATCTCCCTCAAGCCCAATGGCAACAGCAGAGGTGCCTGGGAGCTAGGGGTTGCCTCAAAGAACGGCTTTGAACTGGGCGATGTGAAGGCGGTATACCTGTTTCTTGCTGACGATGCAATTCAGGATGAGAACCTAGTGGCTCAGCTTAAGGAGGTGGAATTCCTAGCGGTGCAAAGCAGCTATCATTCTCCCGTCACCTCCATGGCTGATGTTGTCCTTCCCTCGCCTATCTGGGCAGAGAGGGAGGGCAGATATGTTGCACTGGATGGTAGCCTTCGGCATTCGAGGCGAGTCTTGGAGTCAGGGCAGGGGATAAAGGATGACTGGCAGCTAATGGAAGAGCTTATGAAACGCTTGAAGGGAGGGAAGTGATCGTGGCCAAGACTAGGGTTGCCACCGTTTGGTTGGATGCCTGTGCCGGGTGCCATATGTCTTTCTTAGACATAGATGAGGCCATAATTGAGCTGGCCAACCTTGTGGAATTCGCCCGAAGCCCGATAACGGACATAAAGGAGTTCTCCCCTGTAGATGTGGGCATCGTAGAGGGGGCGGTGGGCAATGAGGAGGAGGAAGAGGTGGTAAAGGAACTGCGCCATAACTGCAAGATATTAATGGCCTGGGGCGATTGTGCCTGCTTTGGTGGGATAGCCTCCATGCGCAATTTCTTTGATAAAGAGGAGATCCTGCGCCGCTGTTACGTGGAAAGCGAGAGCACGGGCAAGGGCAAAGTTCCGTGGTCAAAAGACATTCCGCCCCTTCTGGACAAGGTGAAGCCGGTAAATCAGGTGGTTAAGGTCGATTGCTATGTTCCGGGATGCCCTCCCAGAGCCAAGGCTATCGACTATGCCTTGAAGGAGCTCCTCGCTGGCAGGATCCCGGTCTTGCCTCGAGATTTGATGAGATTCGATTAGGGGGAGAAGAAGCAGATGGCATCCCGCACTATCGTCATCAACCCGGTCACTCGAGTTGAAGGCCATGGAAAGGTAACGATTCACCTCGATGGTGATGGCAGAGTATCGGCGGCCAGATTCCACATAACCGCCTTCAGGGGCTTTGAGAAGTTCTGTGAGGGGAGGGTTTTCTGGGAAATGCCAGTAATCACCTCCAGGATCTGCGGCGTCTGCCCGGTGAGCCATCACCTCGCCTCAGCAAAGGCCTGCGACGCCATCTTAGGGGTGGAGATCCCGCCAGCAGCCAAGAAGCTGCGCCTGCTCATGCACATGGGGCAATTCATCCAGTCCCATTCCCTCCACTTCTTCCATCTGGCAAGTCCGGATCTCCTTTTGGGAATGGACGCTGACCCGGCGAAGCGAAATATCATCGGATTAATCAAGCAAAAACCTGAGATTGCCAAGGTGGGTATTGGCCTGCGTAGCTTTGGCCAGAGGATCATCGAGACGCTGGGAAGCGGCAAAAGGGTTCACCCCATGGGTGCCATCCCCGGTGGAATGAATCAAACCCTCTCTCCCCAAGCTCGCGACCAATTCCTCAACGGGGTAGATGGGGTTATCGCCAATAGCCAGCTCGGCATCGAAATAATCAAAGACTACTATTCAAAAGGGGGGGAGGAGATAGCTCGCTTCGCCAACTTTCCCTCAGGGTATCTCAGCCTGGTGGATGAAAACGGGAACCTGGAGCTTTATGATGGCAAACTGACATTTAAGGACAGCAAGGCAATCACCCTCGAAGAGAGGTTTGAACCCAAGGATTACCTCTCTATCATTGAGGAAAGGGTGGAGGATTGGTCTTACCTCAAATTCCCGTTCTATAAGAAGATGGGCTATCCGGCAGGTATCTATAGGGTAGGGCCTCTGGCGAGGCTAAATGTCGCCTCTGGGATAACAACCCCCTTAGCCAACAAGGAGCTCCAGGATTTCAAGGGTTTAGCTCCCAACAGTATGGTGCAGGGCTCCCTTTACTACCACTACGCCCGGTTGATCGAGCTCCTTCACGCCGGAGAGAAGGTGAGATCCCTGCTTGAGGATGATGAAGTCTGCTCTCAGGAGATAAGGGTTAATTCCACTAAGATCAATGAGGAGGGGATAGGGGTGATCGAGGCTCCGCGGGGAACCCTTTTCCACCATTACTGGGTGGATGGTAGCGGCAAGATCCGGAAACTGAACTTGATCGTAGCTACCGGTAACAACAATGCAGCAATGAACCGGGCAGTCTTCGAAGTGGCAAGGCAATACGTTAAGGGCGAGAAAATCAGCGAAGGCATGCTCAATAGGGTTGAGGCCGCCATTCGCTGCTATGACCCCTGCATCTCCTGCTCTGCTCACGCCCTGGGCCAGATGCCGCTGCTGGTTCAGCTTGTTTCTGCCGATGGCGAGGTTATCGACGAAGTCGGCAGAGGCTAGCTGAAAGCTGCGGTCACTGTCTCCTTTTAATTCCCTGTCGACCATGGGACAAAGACTGGCGTAAATCTGGATGAAGTCCCAGCCTTCTCTTGGCGCATGTTGCACATTTCCAATTTGTTGGATTAGAGGATAAAAAGGAGCTCCCCAAGCCATCACCTGGGGAGCTCTCGCAATAAGAATCTAGCTTGCTCTCTTGGAGAGCTTAGAAGTCAAACAGCGCTGGCTGCGCTGCCTTGATTCTGGCTGCCACCTCCGCCTTTTTCTGCCTTCCCTCTCTTGCCCTGGTGCGCTGGTGATATATCCACTCCTTGAGACGGTTGAGATCTGCCATTTGCTCCTCATTGAGAGATTCTACTTTGATATCCTCCGGGATCTCCCCACCCCTGTTAGCACGGGCATAGGTCTCGCCGGCAACATGGAGGTAAATCTTAGTCCAGTCCTCACTCATAGGGGCAGTGAGGGAGGCCGTATAGAGATAGGCAGTCGCCTCAGCATCGATCCCGGTGGGTTGCTCCCTGTGAGTCTCCTTCATATTCTCGGTTAGCCTCTCCAGGGTTATCTGGGTTTTAATCCAGTCGAGGAGCGTGTCTCCCCCCTCCCCCGGGGTAGACTATTATCGGGTCGGTGAAAGTTCCCACCAGGTTGCCAATCATACTATCCGTTATTTTGGCCATAGTTACCTTATCACCTCCTCTCTACCTCTCTTCTTCGAGTTTCCTCTTGATGTAGTGGAGTAGCTTGCCCATCTCCGCCCGATACTCCTTGAGGTCGTCGAGATGTGGCTTTTCAACCATGTAGCTAAGAGCCTCACAGATAAGCCACCAGCTTCGGTAAGCAAGCGATATGCGAATACCCCGCTTTTCTGGCATTGTCCTAACCTCCTCTCTAGCCGTAGTTATCCCATCGAACTAACCTCAATTGGGTTACTTCTTAAACTGAACAATGTCCAGGCTGACATAGCCCCTTGGCCGGTAGGGGTCAATGGGATGCTCACCAAAGCCGTTCGAGAAGTCCACCAGCCACAGGGTATAGCCCTCATACTCCTGCTCTCGGAGATTAACCAGTTGGTCGGTAAACATCCTCACGCTTGCCCCCTGTTTCCCAGAGGACTATGACGGATGGCAGATTGTTACCACCTCGGAACCTCTCCACCTTGAGTCTTCCTAGCTTCAGGTTGCGAAGCCGGAAGTGGTTATGCGCTCCGCCATAGGTGCCGATGTAAACAATCTTCCCCCTCAAGCTGGTCAAGGACTTCCATCAACCTTTGTAGGGCTTCCCTCCGCCTCTTGCGGAGAGGGACTTGGGCAATCCTGGTTCCTGCCTGAACTCTGGTTCTCGGCTCTGGCTGTTTTTACCTCTACATTAGCCTCTTCAAACAGGCTGGGCTGGGTTGTCATCGTCTCACCTCCTTTCTAGGGCATAGTTACCCGATCGCCCGGGCGATTTTACAGCCCTAAGTTTTCTTGCCTGCCGGCCTTCAGCTGGTCCCGTTCTGCCTCGACCGCGCCGTCGGGTATCGACTTGCGCACAGCTGTCACCCGGTGCCTTGGGGCTTGGATCGCTCTTTCGAGTTCGAACCTCACACCACCGAGGCGCTGGAGCATGTAGTCAGGCAGGTTGGGGATTCGCTCTGCATCGAGGATGATTTGCCCAGCTTTCTCAAGTATCGGCTCGGCTTCATTGAGCAGGGCGTCAACCCTGTTCATAGCCTCACTCACCTTGAGCGCGCTCCACCTGATAGGCATAGTTTCATCTCCTTTCTCTCCTGATTCCGGGCATAGCTCCCCTTTCCCGACTGCCAGGGTCGGGCCTTCCTTTTGTGCTTTCCAATAGATTTGCTACTCGGTCTCTTTGATGACCGCTCTCAGCACCTCAATGGCAGCATTGAGACACTCCAGCTCCTCATCGGTAACCCAGCCAGGTGAATTGGCTAGGTCATCGTAGAGGTTGTGGAGAATGTCCAGCGCCTGCTCAGGTGCCAATGGCTGGCACAGGCTCCCCAGCTCCTGTCTTGTCATTTGTCTCCTCCTTTCCGGTCACAAAGAGAGGGGCTTCTCCACCCCTCTTTCTTGTGTGGCTTTTGTTTCTGGCTAAAGCGTTCTAGGCGGCTGCTACTGGCTCTCTTGCCTCATCGGGGGATAGCTCTATCCCCTCATCCTCATCGGCTTGGGCTTCGGGCTCGACTACCGCCTCGGCTTGGGCTGCCCCCTCTTTTGGCCTGACATCCTCGACCATCATCGGCATAACCACAAAGCGATAACCGTCAACCGTGAACATGACTGGGCTACTTTGGGAGCTTACCTTTAGCTCCACCATCCCCCCGCAAGCTTTCAGGGCTTGGACAAGATAGCGAGCACTAACCGCCGTCTTGACCTCCCCGCTTGTGTCTGCCTCGACCTCCGCCTTGCCCCTATCCTCTTTTGCCTCAAGGATAACCTTGCCATCGCTTATGGTAAGCATTATCGGCCGGTATTCCTTTTTGGGAGGTCATCATGCCAGATAGCGACAAGGCTTCTGATTGCCTTTGACGCCTCTTTAGTGTCAAAGGTATGGCTCATGCTGTCGTCATAGCTTGCTGCCAGCTCTTTTTCCTCTCTCCAGCTACTGCTCTCAATCAGCGTTCGCATTGAGGTGGCATATTCACTCCCAGAGGGACCGAATATCCTGGCTTTAGCTAATTCTCCAAACCTGCCTTTAGCTTCCAGGTAGTGCTTGCGGATATAGTTATGCTCCGGTGGCTCCTCTGCACTAGCCGCCATTTCTATCGCTCTATTGATCAGGTCGATGTGAGTTCCAAAGAGGTCGCGGAAGATACCACAGATGGTGACAACTACATCTATCCTTGGCCTGCCTAGCATTTCCAGCGGTATGAGTTCCAAATCCTTAAACCAGGGGCTGGCTCTCGTTATAAGTCTGACACCCAAATAGGCAAGTATCTGGGCTATGGTATCCCCACCCGTCTTTACTGTCTCAAACCCCCAGAGCACCAGCCCCACGCTTTCCGGGTAGCAACCATGTTTTTCGTGGAATTTCCTAAGAATGCTGGAGACAGCCTCTTCACCCACCCGCAGGGCGGTACGGGTAGGAATCAGCCTAGGGTCGAACTCGTACATGTTGCGGCCAAGGGGGAAAATCCCCGGCGTGCGGATAGAGTCCCCACCCAGGTTCGGGAGCACATATCCCCCCGAAAGGGCCTTAAGCAAAGCCCCGCTCTCATCCGACTGATAAATTTGTTCTCTAAGCTGAAGAATATAGCGACTAATCTCCTCCGGGATGGCAACTCTTTTGCCTTCAAGTAGCTGTGCTAATAGGTGCCTTACCTCTTCTTCTATCTCCTCGGCAAGCTTCGGATCTTTGGTCAACGCCGCTCGACTCACTCCACGGCGTTCGGCCAGAAGCTCATAGAGAGAAGGGATTTCACGCCCTAATCTGAGCACTGAGGTTAGGTATGATATCAGTGACTCGCCCTCCAACCGTCGGTCTATTATGTGCAGACCTCCAGGTATGAGTCGCCGCTTCATACGATAGAGTAACAGCTTCAGCGCCTCAACATCAGCGGCATCAAGGTTCAACTCACTAGCCTTCTCCCTGATAAGCTCCAGGAGTCTCCCCTTGTCCTTATCCTCCGCCTTGTCATGTTCAGCAAGTAGGTCTTCCAGCTCCAGATAAGCGCCATAGAGGTCCGAGGGTACCATGGGAGGTGAAGCGTGGGAAATAGTGACGGCGTAACTCCGGCGTTTAGCAATGGTTGATTCCGAGGTGTTGCCTACCCAGTAGTAGTAGATATGGGGGATGTTGCCAATCAGTATATCAGGGTAGCAGTTCTGGGAAAGGGCTATCTCCTTACCTTTGTTGAATTCAAGGGTTCCGTGCATCCCCCAGTGAATCAGGGCATCAGCCTTAAATTCCTTTTCCAGCCATTTATAGAAGCAGATATACTGATGATGGGGTGGAAGGTCTTTATCATGGTATGCCTTTTGCGGGTCCTCGTGCACACCCCGTGCAGGCTGAAGCCCAACAAAGACATTTCCGAGAATTATCCCCGGAATGAGCAATTTGCCATCCTCAACCATCACCTCACCAGGAGGTGGTCCCCAATGCTCTTCTAACTCCTCTTGTACTTCCGCAGGAAGCGCTGAATACCACTCAACGTATTTCTCCGCGCTCACCATTATCTCAGGGGATGAACTTTTGAACCTAGGGGAATTAACTACCCCTCGGGAAATCAAGGTGTCTGAAAGCCTCCCAGCTGGTAGCTCCACCCTGTATCCGCTTGCCGCCAGCTTCTTCAGAAATATCTCCAAGCTTGCCAGACTGTCGAGGTACCCTGCTGTCCCGATGTTAGCTTCGCCAGGTGGGTAGTCATATAAAATCAGGGCGATTTTCTTGTCCTCACTACGCTTTTTCCTGAGGCTGATCCAGCGTAGCGCTCGCTCCGCTAGTTTAGCTACCCGCTCCGGGATAGCCTGGCATTCCTTCACCTCAGCCAAGATGGATTCATCTCTGCCCAGCGAAACCAAACCGGCAACCACCAGTGGCTCAATGCAGCCATCAAGCTCAGGCAGCACCACGCCAAGCACCACCTCCAGCGGGTTCACTCTCGTCGACCTTCTCCATTCTTCGATCTCCGTTGTGTAGAGGTGAAAACCTGTAAGCACAGGAACGTTTAACCTTTGCAGTAGGTCATAGGTTGGCTCCGGTGTCCCACCATACGGTCCGCCATGCAGCCTGAAATACTGCATATTGACCACGAGGTCAATAACCGGAGTGCCGCTTGAGAGAAAATATTTGGAGATAGCCTCCAGATTGTATTCCACCCGGGAGAACACGGGTATAATATTAGTTCGGTCCCCAACTGCGGTGATGAATTCCCTCACCATGGGGGTACAGTCTTCGAAATGCATCTGGCCGTAAAAGAATATGCCGATAGTTGGCCTTGAATTATCCCATTTGATTTCCCTCTGAAATTGGCTAAGCTCGCTATAGAAACCTTTTTCTGGCCACCAGATGCCGAAGTCAAGCGTCTTTTGAGGTGGTGGCACATGTCTTACCTTGATTCCACCGTACTCTCTGAGCAAAAATAGGAGGAGCCCTTTGATATTCTCCTTTCCATAGTTAGAGTAGTACTCCTGGGCGATAATCCAGTTGCGCATATCCTTAAGTTTTCCCAAAGGGAAGACGGAGCCTATCTTTTTGGTGAGCTCGGAGAACTTCCGGGCTTTGATAAAACTCTCAACGTCCATCTGACGGTCACCCTTGAAGATATCGCTCCCTTTGAACGATCCCATGCGGGTGAGGGCGAAAATCTGAGAGCTGCCGCCAATTAGCACTACGATGGTAGCTTTAGTCTGGGGAAGGAGTTTTTGGAGAAAATCGGATATTCCACTCTGGCCGCGGATATCCACCAGAATGATCTGAGAGGTTTGGAGCTCCCTCTCTACTTCGTCTAGGGAAATCTGCCCCTTCTCAAGGTCATGAAGGTAAATCTTTCTGAGCGAAAGGATATTGCCGTGTTCTATTTTGAGTTCACTAACGGCCTCTCGTAGCTCACGCGTATTATCCATAGTGCTGAAGAGAAGGAATCTCACCATTTTGCTACCTCCTCCAGGAAGAAGTGGTTGCCGGAAGCGACTTGAGCAAATTCCTTCAGGTGACCAAGATCATGTGACCTCTTGCCGGTGTTGATTATTACCAGGCGAATTCCCTTAACTTTGATTTCCTCTCCAAGCCAGAGCAGGTCTTCCTTGAGTGAGCCCTTAATAGGCAGGTTACCACGGCCATCGGAGATAAGCACAATTTGGGCACTTAAGTTCTTGTCCCGCTGTTTTTCAATGAGCTTTAGACATTCAATTATGCCCTGGGATAGCGGCGTTTTGCCACCTGTTGGTAGCTCCCTCAATCTCTCTTGGGCTGTCTCCATACTGGAAGTGGGTGGTACAACCAATTCTGCATCGCTTCCTCTGAAGGCCACCAGGGCTACCCTGTCCCTCCTCTGGTAGGCTGTCTCAAGGAGCCGGTACACGGCACCTTTGGCCAGTTCTATTCTAGCCTGCGCTCCCATTGACGAGGAGGAATCAAGACAGAAGACATAGAGGACACTGCTCTTACCCAGCCTAATCTTCTCCATGAGGTGCTCTGGATTGACCTCTAACCTGCCTCCCGGGGCATCTATGGCTGCCTTCCGCAGGGTGGCATCTATGGCGATATCATTCGAATCTTCTCTGGAGCGGGCAGAAACATACTTTCCTCTCGGCGAGTCAGTCGAAGGATGATTTCTTCCCGGAGTCACTTTGTTTTTTCTTTCCACGCTCCGGGCAAGTTCAGCCAGCTTGAGCGAGGTATCTACCTTGAAGGTCTTCTCTTTCGGAGACTTGTGTTGTGCGTCCTCTACCATTTGCCCCAGGGCTTCAAGAATCTCCTGTTTTGAGGCTATTTTCTCGAATGGCTTTTTCCTCAGGCGGTGTGGTAGCGCGAGCTCTATAGCCTTAAAGATGTCCTGGTCATCGACTTCGTCTCTTCCATCCAGGGCAGCCAGTGCTCTGGCGGCTTTCGTCACCACAATGTCCGCCCTGAGCGTCTCCACATGAAGACTAGCACAAACCTCAGTCACTAAATCCAGCCTCTCTTCTGGAATTGAGATATTCGCTAGCCTCTCCCTTGCCCTCACAATACGCTGACGCAGTTCCACTTGTGCCGCTTTGTACTTCGCTGCGAATGCCCACGGGTCTCGGTCGAAATCCTCGCGCCGTCTGACTACTTCTGCCCTCTCTTCCTTGGTTGCCAAGCTCTTTACTTCGACACAAAGGCCAAAACGGTCTAGCAGCTGAGGCCTCAGCTCACCTTCTTCTGGATTCATCGTGCCAACAAGAATGAACCTAGCTGGATGGTGCAATGAGATACCCTCTCGCTCAACCACGTTAACACCCATGGCGGCAGCATCAAGGAGTACATTTGCCACGTGGTCATCAAGCAAATTTACCTCGTCGATGTAGAGGATGTTCCGGTTTGCTTCGGCAAGCACCCCGGGCTGGAGGGCTCTTATCCCCTCCTTTAATGCTCTCTGTAAATCTAAGCTGCCCACTACCCTGTCCTCGGTTGCGGAAACGGGTAGCTCTACCACCGTCATCTTCTTGCGGAGGTGGGGCAATGATTGACCCTGCTCTACTGCTTCTTGACAGGTCCGGCACATTTCACGGAGATTATCAGGATCGCAGTTGAAGGGGCATCCAGCGACAATCTCTATCTCCGGTAGAAGGTCTGAAAGCCCACGCACCGCAGTTGATTTGGCAGTACCCTTCTCACCTCTGATTAGTACCCCACCAATGCGCGGGTCAATAGCATTTAGAATGAGCGCAAGCTTCATGTCGTCCTGCCCAACGATAGCGGTAAAAGGATATATCACGTGTTTATGATGCATATTGTCCCCCAAGCGGCGTTGCAATTAAAATTAGTTGCAAGTAATTGCACTGTGCCGACGTAATTTTATCATGGCGAGGCTTTAAGTGCAATTACTATTCAGCTTGCCCGAGGGAATCAGTAACGGACTATGTGGGCAAAGTGTGATGCTCGCGGGCGACTTACAAGCGAAGGCACAAACCGCTATAAAGTGCAGCGGGGTAACGAACAGCCTTCCGCTCTCCGAAGCTAACAAAAAAGGTGAGATTGTTCCCCGTTTGCGCATTGCCCCAAGGATGGAAAAGCGCGGGGGTGTGGGGACATAGTCATTTTGAGCTCAGCGATTCCCATCCCGGGAACGTCAAACCTCGCTGTCCCATACCCGACCCGGCTTCGTGTAATCCCAAAGCGACCTCCCCTAAGCTACACGGACTCAATTTGTTAAGCCGCCCCACAGCTCAGAGCAAGGAAGCCACCTTGCACTTTGTAGCGCGTGTGTAATGAACTTGTCCCTTGTTTCGCTGGTAATGCGCCATAAGGACATTCCTAATCGAGCCTCCCTGACTTGTGGATAGGGAAGGGAACAGCTTCTCCTTATCTAAACCGGAGAAAATGCGGTGAGATGTAGTTAAGAGGCTTTTTTGCCACATTGAACTTCTCATGAAGCTGGTAGAGAACCTCAGCAAGGCCGAGAATAGCTGCATCTCTGTGCTGTCCGGCTAGAAGGCTACGAAATGAACAAAGAAAGGCAAAAGCTGACCCTGGGAATGCTAAGGATTACTGGAGAGCCACTTGCGACAGGACGGAGTCGTCGTTGTTTTTTTTGGTAAAATAGCGAAGGTGGCTAAAGGAGAAAACCATTAGATATCTCGCCAGCGGAGGGAGTAAGCAATGAAGGGAATATCAATTGCCTTGATACTCATCGGTTTGATACTTCTCATAGCCGGTATAGCCGTTGACACCGCCCCGCTTTCAATCGCTGGCGGGATAATGATGTTTGTCGACATAATCCTGCTCATCCCAGCGATGCTGAGAAAGGAGGAAGTTATTGATAACTGATCAATTCTAGTGGAGAACGCTCAGGCTAAGGCAGAGAACATCTTCACTGATGCGGAAACTTTTATCAAGGAGTCCAAAGCCCCCCGGTTTGAAAATGGAAAGACAGAAGCTAGCTCCGGGCATAATAAAGGGGATTCTGGGGGTAAAAAGGGACTTCTTTGTGGTTACCCCTCTGGACAATCCTCGCCTTGAACCTTTCAAGCTTTTCTTAAATGCCAGAGATTATGGCAATAATTTAGATGTTTCTTGGTATGTAACCTATAAACCCGGAGCACTGAGACTCCGGAGGCTAACTGCCGCTTCAATCGTAGGTGGTTTGGATTTGTTTGACCAGCAAGACCTGAGAGCCTATGTCACCAATGCCCATCACTGCCTGTTAAAGGCAGTGGAAAAGCTGATGGTCGGTCTCAATCAAGATCCCTCCGAGATAGAACGGAAGTCAAGAGGCTTCTTGGGGATTTCATAAGCAGAGAAGAGAGATGAACTGGAAGGAACGATTCAAGGGTCTCAAAGACCTCGCCAGATTAGAAAAAGAAACCGCAGCCAGCGAAAGTAAGAGGCAGGAGGAGCCGTGGAAGGAGGTCGAGGCTCTGAATCGCAAGGTTCTATCTCAGGTTGAAAAGGTAAGTAAGAAGTTTGCCTCCACCATTGGCTGGGAAGTTTCAAGAGACAATCTGAATCTTCCCGACCAATCGTTCCCTATTTTCAATTTTGCTGAGGATACTCTGGCAGCGAAACTACAAGAATTTTACGAACGAACAAGCCTGTTAAAAACCCAGAGGCCCACTTCAGAGCAAAGGGTTGATTATCAGGAAATCCCCGGCACCCTCAACATCGGCTGGTACTATAGTGAGAATAAAAATGAATTCCAGATGGCGAAGGTCGCCAAGGAAGACAGGGCTACCCACGTCTATGTCATCGGCGCCACCGGCACAGGGGAGACGAATTTTCTTGAATTGTTAATCCAACAAGATATTGAGTTGTCGCAACGGCCGGGGTCCCCGAAAAGAAATCGCCAATACTTTGCCATGTTGAAACCTCCTCCTCGCTGATTATATCATCGACCTCGATGCAACCTCACCTTCTCGATGTAACGCATGGCGGCGGTTTCTCCAAGCATCTTGAAGTTTGTCCCCCGGCTAGTGTCGCCCAACCCAAATTCAACGCGTTTCAGATACACCGGTAATCGTGATTAGTACTCAAACTCATGCGCCTCTCTTTACTTCGTTGCTTCGCCTCCTAAACCTAGGCAGGTAGTCGCCCAGCTTTATGGAGCGGGAGACGGGACTCGGACCCGCGACCACCTGCTTGGAAGGAGGGGCTGTCGCTAAACCCCGTTTTCCCCTCTTCTTGAACCTAAAAAGCGGGAGAAAACCACCTCTTTTCCGCAACAGTCAGATGACCGCTTTTTTGGAACCTCCCGCCACTTGCTTGCCCGATTTTACCATACTTGCCTGCCAGGCAACAATCGCTTGTCTCGGCAATAAGCTGCAGCTATCAGCTTCCTTGCAGGAACTCTTGCCACCCCAGACATGAAATGCCATGATTTGTCGCTTTACTTCTTCCTCGTTTGTCATCAATAACTAGGGGAACTTGTCTGCTAAGAGCCAAAGCTATGGCAGAAGCTTCCTCGTCGTGGATGCCTGGCTGTCCTCGAATTCTGAGGTATAGGTCTTCTTCCGAACCTGTGAATTGAACAACAATAGACGGGTAAGCTGAGACAAACCTACCTAGAGGCGATCCGGCCACCGCGACTTCCTCAGCGACTTTGCTTGACAAAATAACCTCCCGACGGCGTCTTCGAAGGTTAGTCATCCTTCTAGCTCTCTCTATGAAAACCAGCGAAGACGAGTCGAAGACATATTGAAATAGCGATCTCTGAAACTGTTCGATGCTCAAC
>DAOTXZ010000101.1:0-8116 GCA_034435115.1 Dehalococcoidia bacterium
TAAGAGACAGATAGATAATCTAATTAGATGATCGCCGATCCCGACGGCCTTTCTGATATCCTCGGGCATTGAGGCGTGGCTCATGGTGGCGGGGTGCTCGACAAGGGAATCGACACCACCAAGCGATTCAGCTAAGGAAAAGATTTTCACCTTTCTTAGAAATGAATTAGCCGCCTCAATCCCACCCTCTATTTCAAAGGAAACAACCCCCCCAAATCCCTTCATCTGTTTTTTGGCAGTTTCATGCCCGGGATGTGACTTGAGCCCGGGATAGTAGACCCTTTTCACTTTAGGGTGTTTTTCCAAATAGATTGCGACCCGAGCGGCGTTTTCTTCATGTTGCCTCATCCTTACTGGGAGGGTCTTGATCCCCCTCAGCACCAGCCAGCAATCGAAGGCGGAGGCACAGGTTCCCATTGCATTTAGCAGAAATTGGACCCTCTCGGTTAGTTCATCGGTGGTGGTTACCACCGCACCGCCGACAGCATCACAGTGCCCATTTAGATACTTGGTGGTGGAGTGCACCACGAGGTCAACCCCGTACTTGATCGGCTGTAGAAGATAGGGGGTGGCGAAGGTATTATCAGCCACCGTCATCAATTTATGTCTTTTGGCAATATCGGTGACCATCTCGATGTCAACTATATTTAATAGTGGGTTGGACGGGGTCTCTATCCATATCATCTTGGTATTGGGTCTTATTGCCCGCTCAATCCTTTCCCGGCTATCCATCCTCAGGAAGGTGAACTCCAGCCCGAAGCTTGTCATCACCTTTTGAAACAATCTCCAGGTTCCACCATAAACATCATCCCCTGAAATTACATGGTCGCCCTTTTGAAGAAGATGCATGACCGTAGTTTCGGCAGCCATTCCGGTGGCAAAGGCAAATCCAGCCTTGCCTCCCTCCAGTTTGGCGATGGTGTCCTCCAAAACCTTCCTCGTCGGATTTGCCGTTCGAGAATAGTCATACCCCTTGTTCTTGCCCACATCTTCGAATACAAATGTCGATGTTTGATAGATGGGCGTTATGAGGGCACCGGTGGCAGGGTCTGGCTTCTCCCCACCGTGGATGGCTAATGTTTCAAATCTCATGCCGACATCTCCAATTATATACCCCCACCGTCGCCAAATAGCTTCTCGATCCCACTTATTGTCTCCCCCAGCTCCTGGGTGGTAACCACAAGTCCGGTGGATTCCTCTATTCTCCTTATGCGTGCCTCCAACCTGGCTTGTTTCTCCAGGATAAACCTGATTGCATTACCCAAGGGGTCGGGCAGTCTGCCATGTTCTAGGTTGGGAGTTGGCCCCCCTCCCTCCTCGACAACCCGTCCTGGGACGCCGACCACGGTGGCTCCGGGGGGCACCGACCTTATTACCACAGAATTGGCGCCGATTCGTGCCCCATCTCCTACCGTGATGGGACCGAGTAATATCGCTGCTGCTCCAATGACCACGCCATTGCCAATGGTGGGGTGGCGTTTCTTCTTTTCAAGCGTTGTTCCTCCCAGGACAACCCCTTGATAAAGAAGCACATCGTCACCGATCTCCGCTGTCTCCCCGATAACTACCCCCATGCCGTGGTCGATGAAGAAACGCCTTCCGATTTTTGCCCCGGGGTGAATCTCGATCCCGGTGAACGCGCGACTCACATGGGAGAGCAAGCGGCCGAAGAATCGGAGCCTTATCCTCCAAAGGAAGTGAGCCAGGCGATGAAACCAGAGTGCATGTAGCCCCGGGTAGCAGAAGATGACCTCCAAGAGGTTCCTCGCTGCTGGGTCCTTGGCAAAGACTGTGCGGATATCTTCCCTCAGGGTTCTAAACAAACTGCCCCCCCTTCTTGCCACTAAAGGTGCTCTTGAAAAAGCCAGGTGCTCAGATACCGCTCGCCGGTGTCGGGCAGGATGACCACGATAAGCCTCCCCTTGTTCTCGGGTCTTTTTGCCACCTCGAGGGCGGCCCAGGTTGCTGCCCCCGAGGATATGCCCGCCAGTATTCCCTCCTCCCTGGCAAGCCGCCTCGCCATCGCTCCAGCATCTTCACTCTCGACCCGAATAATCTCATCGACCAAGTCCATCCTCAGCACCTCGGGCACAAAGCCTGCCCCAATGCCCTGAATCTTATGGAGGCCGGGCTCACCTCCGGAAAGGACGGGGGAGTCGGCTGGTTCAACAGCAATAGCCTTAAATCCTGGCTTTCTTGCCTTTATCACCTCAGCTATCCCGGTGATTGTCCCCCCGGTTCCCACCCCCGAGACCAGGATATCCACCCTCCCATCGGTATCCTCCCAGATTTCCTCGGCTGTTGTCTCGCGGTGTATCTGCGGATTGGCGGGGTTCTTGAACTGCTGGGGCATGAAAGAATCAGGGTTCTCACGACAAAGTTCCTCTGCCCTTCTCACCGCCCCGGGCATTCCCTCCGCCCCCGGGGTTAGTACCAGCTCTGCCCCCAGGATAGCCAGAAGCTGCCTTCGCTCTATGGACATGGTTTCAGGCATGGTTAGAACTAATTTATATCCCCTTGCCGCACAGACAAAGGCGAGGGCGATACCGGTATTGCCGCTGGTGGGTTCGATTATGACGGTGTCTTTTTTGATAAGTCCCGCATCTTCGGCAGCCTCTATCATAGACACGCCTATCCTATCCTTTACACTGGACAGCGGATTATAGGATTCAAGCTTCGCCACCACCTCTGCCTCAAGTCCCCGGGTCACCCTGTTCAGCCTAACGAGCGGGGTATTGCCGACCAGCTCAGTGATGTCGTTAGCAATTCTTGGTTTTTGCCGCCTGTTTCTCACTTTATGGGATATCTTTAGCATCTGGCCACTTCCCTCTCAGCTTCTAAATATGGTACATGGGCGCCGGGGCGTTTTTCTCCTTCTGGCGCTTGACCAAATCCTGTAGGGTTCTGGAATCTAGCACCTCGCTGGTCACCCTTTTTATCTCCGCCCAGATGTCCCTGGTAACACAGGTGGCGGAGCGGGGGCAAACACTGGGGTTATCGACGCACTCGGTAGGGGCGAGCGATCCCTCCAGAATCTGAATGACCTCGCTGAGCTTTATTTGCCAGGGTGGCTTAGCCAGAGAGAACCCCCCGTGGGCGCCACGGGCGCTCTTTATGAGTCCCGCCGCCTTAAGGGGGGAGAGAACATGCTCTAGATATTGCGCTGAGACCCCCTGGCTTTTTGCTATATCGCTGAGTATAACTGGCCTTTCTCCGTAATGGAGAGCCAGTTCCAGTAGTGCCCTTGTTCCATATGTTCCCCGGGTGGAAAGCCTCATCGACAAGCTTTGTTGACTAAGGTTATCATCTTAGTATTATACCCCAGTTGGAGAGAGATGTCAACCCTTTCACCTACGCTTGCTTTGATGCGGGATAGACCCTTACCCGTTCCAGACCAGGCCTCTCAACATCGTCGGGGCTATCTTCCCTTGAAGACGGGCTTGCGCTTCTCGGCGAAGGCTCTCGGTCCCTCCTTGGCGTCCTCGCTGGCAAATACCCTCTGCCCGAGGAGCGATTCGAGGATGAACCCCTGCTCCATGGGCATGCTGAGCGCCCTCACTGCAATCTCCTTTATCGTTCTTACGGCAAGGGGTCCATTCTCGCATATCCTCTCCGCTATCCGCTGTGCCGTGGGCATGAGCTCAGGGAGGGGGACGACCTTGTTTATGAGTCCTATCTGGTAGGCCTCCTGAGCGGTGATCCTATCCCCGATGAGGAGTATCTCCATCGCCCGGCACCAGGGTATCTGGCGGGGGAGCCTGACATGGGAGCCACCGATTGGAGCCAGCCCCCAGCGCGCTTCCTGAAGGGCGAAGGTGGCGTGCTCGGCGGCGATCCTAATATCGGTGCCCAGGACCATCTCCAGCCCGCCAGCCAGGCAGAAGCCATTTATGGCGGCGATGATTGGTTTATAGATCTCGGAGAAGAAGCGCTTTGCTGATACGCCGAAGGTCATCTCGCCGCTGGTGACGGCGGGGATGGTCTTCTTCAGGTCAGCGCCGGCACAGAATGCCTTGTCTCCAGCCCCGGTGAGGATCAAGACCCAGGACTGGGGGTCGTTATCGAAGTCCTCCGTGGCCCGATTTATCTCATCTATGGTATCAGGGTCGAGGGCATTCATCGCCTCGGGGCGGTTTATGGTGAGGTAGGCGATGCGGTTCTTCTTCTCATAGATGATAGCCATTTTTGCCTCCTTTCATTTGGTTCTAGTGATGCCCCGCTCATCTCCCCTTAAAGAGCGGCTTTCTCTTCTCGGCAAATGCCTTAATCCCCTCTTTTATGTCCTCGCTTTTGAGAATAGGGGTGGAGAGGGACTGCTCCAGGCGAAGCCCCTCCTTGAGTGACATACCCACACCCCGAATCACCGCCTCCTTTCCAGCCCTGATGACGAGGGGGGCATTTTCACAGATAGCCTCGGCCCACCCCCAGGCGGCTGGCATGAGCTCGGAGAAGGGGACCACTTTGTTGACCAGCCCAATTCTGTATGCTTCTTCAGCATCAACAAAGTCGGCGAGGAAGATCATCTCCAGTGCCTTGGCGAGTGGGACAAGCCGGGGCAACCTCTGGGTTTGTCCACCGCCGGGCAGGATTCCGCGCTTTGCCCCCATTGTTGAGAATCGGGCATTCTGGGCAGCAATCCTCAGGTCGCAGAATAGTGCCAGCGCCAGTCCCCCCGCCAGGCAATAGCCATTTATGGCGGCGATGATCGGCTTCCAGACCTCAAGCCCAAATGGAGAGGTGACCTCCCTTCTTGAGGCATCATCAACTATGTCAGGAACGAGACTGGTGAGATCGGCGCCGGCACAGAATGCCCTTTCTCCTGCTCCAGTGATAATAGCCACCCAGAGATCGGGGTCATCCCTGAAATCGATCAGCGCCTCTCCCAGCTCCTGCATTGTCTCGGCATCGAGGGCGTTCATCGCCTCGGGGCGATTGATGGTAATGCAGATGATCCTGCCTTTCCTCTCATGGCTAATTGCCACAGGGCTCTCCTTTTTGGCGTGATAGGGATATTGTATACCACTCTCCCTAGCGATAACAAGATATTAGACACTTATAATCTGTTAGTCTATAATGGAGGGGGTGAAAGCTTGGTTGAGGAAGTCCGGGATATAACTTCAAGATTGAGGGCGATACTTGAGGAGGCGGTGAGGGATGATCCGGCTCAGGGGGTGCTTTTATCCGGTGGGCTTGATACTAGCATCCTGGCGCTGCTTGCCAAAAGGCATGTGAAGGATCTAAAGGCATTTACGGTAAGCCTTGAGGGCTATGACGAAGACTTGAGATATGCTAGGAAGCTGACAGAGTTCCTCGACCTCGATCACAGGGTCTACCTCTTCACCCGGAGTGAGGCATTGGATGCTGCTAGGGGGGCGGTTAGGGTCCTCCATAGCGGTGAGCACCGAGATCAAATCCCGGCTCATATCAGGGAGAATGTGGACTCGGATGCCTATGAGGCTGTTGGTCTCAGCACTTTTGCTCCACTGTATCTGGCGATGAAATTCGCCAAAAGCGAGGTCGATTCCATCTATACCGGGGATGGGGGGGATGAGCTCTTCATCGGCTACCGTTCCCTGGCTGATTTTGTCGATTCCATAGCCTCCTCTGATGATGAGTTCAGCCGCAGTGTGCTTGGTGGTCTGGGCAGGGAGCTAACGCTCAGGGGCTATGACCTGAGATACCCTTATATCCTTGGGAGCTCGCTTGGCCTCAAGGTAAAAACCCCCTTTTTGGCCAGGGGCGTTATTGAATATGCACAGAGCATACCCTTAATCTACAAGGTGAGAAGGGAGAAAGATGTCGCCTACGGAAAGTGGATACTCAGGAAGGCGTTTGAGGACTATCTTCCCCCTGAGATAATATGGAGAAAAAAGACCCCCATCGATTTTGGGACCGGGGCAGTGAAGGCCTTTTCTACGTAAATTTGCCTGGTATTCTCGTCCCACAGTAGGGACACCTGCCATCTTTAATATCATACTTTAGGATGTCGAAGACCCTCCTCTTGATGAGAAGCCTGCCGCAATTATGGCAGTAGGTGTTCTCACCGGGGCTGCCGGGGAGGTTTCCCTGATACACATAGTTTAAGCCCTCCTCGTGACCTATCTCCTTGGCTTGCTCAAGGGTGGCTATCGGGGTGAGGGGGGAGATGGGAGAGCTTGAGGTGGGGGAAGAAACGGGTGACATGCCAGGGGGTCGAAGCGCAAAGCTCGCTTCTGATCCAGGAGGCGATCTCCCTTAGTTCTGCCTCATCATCATTGTATCCTGGGATTATGTTGGTAACGATCTCAACGTGCATGCCAAACCCTCTTTTTGCCCTTATTGTCGCTTCAAGGACGGGGGAGAAATCGGCGATGTGGGCTATCCTGCCATATGATTTCCTGGAGAATCCCTTTATGTCAACCCGGAAGACATCTAGATAGGGCCCTACCAGGTCGAGCCCCTTCTCAGTGATGAAGCCATTGGTGACATAATTTGTAAATAGCCCCTCCTTTTTTGCCAATTTCGCCCCGTCCAGGGTGTATTCAAGCCAGATAGAGGGCTCGTTGAAGGTCCAGGAGATTCCCAGGCAGTTGTATCTCTGGGCGAGTCCGACGCACTCCTCGGGCGAGAGGTATTCGGTCCCCAGCCAGTTACCAGCCCGGGCATGGGATAGTTCCCAGTTCTGGCAGCCCGGGCAGCGGAAGTTACAGCCCAGCGTGCCCAGGGAAAGCCAGCGACTTCCAGGGTAGAAGTGAAAGACCGGCTTTTTCTCTATTGGGTTTATGGAAACTGACGCCACCTCCCCATAGACAAGGGTGTAAAGCCTTCCGCCACGGTTCTGGCGGGTAGAGCAAAAGCCGTGCTTCCCCTCGCCGGTAACGCAATGCCGCGGGCAGGTGTTGCACCTCGCTCTCTCCCCCTCTAGTTTTTCATAAAGGAGGGCTTCTCGAATCATTTTTGACCCTCTAGTAAGGGAAGCATGGGATAAACAGTGCTGGCAAGGGTTTACAAAAACCGAAGCGCTTCAAAGAAGGTGGTGAAAGGGGAATACCCGCCTTTTAACCTCCTCCACGGTGGCCTGGGCGAAGCGGCGCACCCTGTCCTTTGTGGCGTCGTCGATGCGGGGTCTTTCGGCATCCCTCAGCCTTTTAATCCCGTAGCGCTCCTGATACTCATAGGGTATCTCATCGGGCCATTCCCTTCCAACCATCACCCCGTAGGCGAGTGTCCACATCCTAGGGACTGCGTCTTGGGCATAGCCACCACCACCAAGGGCAAGCCATCTGGGGGCAAGCTTTCCAATCTCTTTTATCACCTCGGTATAACCTTCGGTGGTGAGAGCGAGGTGGGTTAGCGGGTCGCGGTAATGGGAGTCAGCGCCAAGCTGGCTCACCACGATGTCGGGATTGAAGCTTCTCACAAGGGGCGGGACTACCTCTCGGAAAGCCCAGAGGTAGGTCTCGTCATCGGTGTAGGGGTAGAAGGGGAGGTTAACCGAATAGCCCATTCCGGCACCGGTTCCTATCTCATCGGGGTCGCCTGTGCCCGGGAAAAGGTATCTCCCCCATTCATGGAGGGAAATGGTGAGCACCTGATCGCTTGAATAGAAGGCATCCTGAACCCCATCCCCATGGTGGGCATCGATGTCGATGTAGGCTACCCTCATCCCCCTTTTCAGAAGGTATTTGATGGCAATCACCGGGTCGTTGAAGATGCAGAAGCCGGAGGCATGGTTTGGGGCGGCATGGTGAAGTCCGCCGGAGGCGTTGAAGGCGACATCTACCTCACCATCAGCCACCATCCGGGCAGCGGTTAGAGATGCCCCCACAGGGCGGAGGGCAGCTTCATACATCCCCGGGTAGGGGGGATTGTCGCCGTAGGGGCTGAAGTTAAAAGCAGCGGGATTAAATCTGGTCTCCCCATTGCTGATGCTTCTTACCGCCTCAATATATTCCCTGGTGTGAAAGGAGAGGAGTTCCTCTTCTCCAGCTTCCCCCGGGGGAACCACCAGGGAGGTGGGGTCCTCGAAGGCATGATATGAGTCGAGAAGCTCATAAGTGTATTGAAGGCGGGAGGGTTTCAGCACATGCTCCTCGCTGAAGATAGCCCTCGTCAGTTCCTCCTTATAGATAAAGGC
>DAOTXZ010000102.1:0-3539 GCA_034435115.1 Dehalococcoidia bacterium
GTGCCGGGAGTTCTGGACCCAGATGGAGAGGGCTAAGAGTACCTTTCGCCCCAGTCAAACGATGAACTTTTTTGTTGACCCATCCCAGGGTCACGATGACTTCCTGATGAGCCTGGCGCTACTCGTTGAGGCGGCGAAGTACCCACCAAGGAGCGCCAAGGGGAGGGCGAGGGAATAAAGCCCGAGAGCGTTTAGAACACCCAGTTGTCATTCTGAGCCCCTCGCCATTCTGAACCTTCACAAAAAGTGCCAAAATCCCGTTGACATGTTGGAACAAATGTTCTACCATGGCTGGCATGAGAGACCTGTTTCCTGATGAAGCTAAATACCGTGACGAGGGCTGCGAGCTTTTCCCATCCTGCCTGAGCTGCCCATTTCCAACCTGCCGCTACGATGAGCCAAGGGGAAGGCAGCGGTGGGAAAAGGAGGCTCGAAATAGAGAGATCATAAGGGCTTACCAAGAGGAAGGGGAAAGCATCAAGGAGCTGGCAAGAAGCTTCGGCATAAGCAAAAGAACAGTATACCGCATTATAGCGAGCACAACCTGTCATTCCAAGGGAGCAAAGCGACCGAAGAATCTCGCTAGGGTGACCGTTAAGGAATCAGGAGATGAAGTATGAATAACTTGACCATCCCACAGCAGATTGCCCGAATGGACCTGGAGCGTCTCAGGGCGTATCGAGAGAACCTGGACTTCTACAACGGCCTACAGTGGTCGGGAGGCTATCGGCGCCGGGAGAGGCGGATCACCTTCAACTATGCCAAGGTTTTCATTGAGAAGGTGACCAGTTACCTCATGAGCGGGCTCAGCTTCACCGTCGACCCCATAGATAATACCCCCGAGGCAAGGGAGAGGGCAGGAAGGGCGGAGGTGGCTCTCCACGAGGTTTACAATGCCAACAATCTGGAGCAGCTTGACTTCGATACCGAGATCGATACCGCCATTTTAGGCGATGGCTGTTTCAAGGTTACCTGGGATGTGGCGGAGCAACGGGTTAGGGTATCAGCCCCCGATGTGCAAGGGGTATTCGCCTGGTGGGTTGGCGATGATGTCTCAAGGGTTTGGCGGCTGGCAAGCAAATACCAGATATCCGCCGATGAAATCCAGATACTCTATGGTGTAAGAGCGCCCAGCTCAAAAAAAGAATCAACCGTGATCGAGGTCTGGACGGCAAGGGATTTCGAGCTATGGATCGATAACGCCCTATTTGAACAAAAGCCCAATCCCTATGGGTTCATCCCCTTTGTAATCTACCCCAATCTGAGGGAGCCAAAGAAGTTCTGGGGGGTATCCGATATCCCTCCCATAAAAGAGCCGGCGCAAGAGCTAAACCGAGCCCTGTCTCAGCTTTCCATGATACTGGAGCTTTCGGGTAACCCCATTGCGGTGCTGGAGAATGTGGAGGAGGCACATGACATCGCGGTTCAACCAGGGGCGGTCTGGGAGCTTCCCGAACGGGCAAGGGCCTATCTTCTAGACCTCCTGCAAGGGGGAGGGGTGGGGCTTCATGTCGACTATATAAACCTCATCTACCGCACCCTCCACGACCTTTCGGAGTCGCCACGGACAAGCTTCGGCGATAATCCAAGGGGCCTATCCGGGGTCGCCCTCGAGATGGAGCTTCACCCCCTTTTGCAAAAGGTGAGGCGAAAGCGCCTGATCAGGACCGCAGCATATAAGAGGCGAAATGAGATGATACTGAGGATCCTGGAGCAGAGGACCGGCGTGAGCTACCACCCCTATCGCTCGCGAATAACCTGGGGGCCCGTTCTACCCCAGGACCGCAGCCGGATGGTTCGGGATGAGAGGATGATGGTGGAGGCGGGGATTCATTCTCGCCGGCGAGCTATGGAAGAGCTAGGCATCCAGGAGCCGGACGCCGAGTTCCGGCGCTGGTTGGAGGAGGAAGGAATCATCAGGAGATAAGAAGAGGGTGCATCTCGTCATTGCGAGCGAGCGAAGCAATCTCTTGGGCATGCCTTATGTCATCGCGAGAGCCGGCTGCTGTTACCCTAACCCGGGTTAGCAAAGAAAGGGATCCAAACACCATCCAAATGTGCCACTCTGCCCTTGACAGGAGGAGAACATGTGTTCTATTCTAAAAGGCGGCGAAGCAGATTCGGACTCTTCGCTCAGAATGACAATTAGGTAAAAAAGGAGGTGAAACATGACCGAGGAACAGGTTCAGCCTGCATTGGAGAAGGTCGGTGGGCTTGAGCAGCCAGTTGCCACAAGGGAGGAGCTGCTTGAGAGTGAGGTGGCTGCCCTTAAACAGCAGCTATCGATCTCGGCCCAGAAGTATCGTGCCCTCATCCTAGCGGGGGCACCCGAGATCCCCGAGGAGCTGGTCAGGGGGGAGACCTTGGAAGAGATTGAGGCTTCCTTTCGGGTGGCCAAGGAGGTGGTGGAGAGGGTGAGACGACAGCTTGAGGCGAGAGCTGCCGCGGAGAGGGTTCCCACGGGCGCCCCGGCGAGGTCGTCACCAGACCTATCCGCCCTCACTCCAATGGAGAAGATCGCCTACGGACTAACAAAAAAATAACGAAGAAGGGAGGAAGAAATGGCACTTACACTTGCTGAAGCAGCAAAGCTTTCCAACGATGTCCTTCTGGTGGGGGTGATTGAGACCATTGTCTATGAGAGTCCGGTGCTTCAAGTATTGCCCTTCATTGAGGTGGTGCGGAGGCAACCGCAGGTATTGCTCCTTTGATAGCGATGCCATCCGGGTTCACTATCACCCTTATGTCTAAGGCATCCAGAGCCTGCCTTTTCTCTTCAAAGGCGAAGGCTTCAATATTCCGCCTTGCTCGCTCACAGAACTGCATAATGGCGGCTTCGTCGAGTTCCGCCTGTTTTACCTCTTCAAGGCGCTTTCTCAGCTTGGCATTCTCCTCTTCGATACGTTCCCTTTCGCCCTTTATCCGCTCCAGCTCTCTCATGAGCTTCTCCTCTGACATCCCACTATAAAGGTGTAATCGGAGGGAGCGTGTTTCGGCCTGGTCTAGAGTCTCCAAACGCCTCTGGTTGAGCTCCAGTTCTTCCTGGAAGTGCTTTGCTTCAACCCGGGCCTCCTGCCGCCTCCTCAGTTCCGCTATTAGCAACTCGGGCTTTAGGAGCACTTCTTTCACTTGCGCCCAAACCAGGTCTTCTATTTCTCTAGCCGCAACCGAACGGGATGGACACGGTTGAATTGCCACTGTCCTGTTCTTGCCTGCACAGTGGTAGCGTAGGGTTACCGAGCGGTGATTTGGGCTTCGGTAGCCGTTGAAGCGCTGCCCACACAGGCCGCACCTGATGTGTCCGCTCAGCAGGTATTCCGACTTTCTATTTCTGGGGGATTTCTCGAAGTTCTTACGCAGTTGTTTCTGAGCGGCCTGGAATAGCTCCTCGCTAATGATGGCGGGAGTGGCATCGGGTAGCTCAATCCATTCCTCTTTGGGGCGGACTTTGCGAGCCACCTTGGTATAGCGCTTGTTCCTCTTCTTGGGTTTCGCTGGCTCCACCGAGAGGTGCTTGAAAACGTAGGTCTTGCCTGCGT
>DAOTXZ010000103.1:0-16572 GCA_034435115.1 Dehalococcoidia bacterium
GTCCAGATAATATAGGTTTGAATAAGATAATATACCTTGGCGGTAGCTTATAGGTGTGGTGAAGTTCCATTGGTTGGGCCGCTAGCTCAACGGTAGAGCAACTGACTCTTAATCAGTAGGTTACAGGTTCGAATCCTGTGCGGCTCAGGGGGGGAAGTGTCGGAACTGGCAGACGAGCATGACTTAGGATCATGTGCCTTATGGCGTAGGGGTTCGAGTCCCCTCTTCCCCAGGGGAATGGTAGCTAGGAGGCGTTATGCAATCTACGGTATCAGGTCAGGGACCTGAGGGCGATTTAGCCCACGAGTGTTATCCTTTTTCAATCTAAATAGGGGGAAAGATGGAAGCGATACAAAAGAGGCTGGCTACAGCGTTTTTAGGTAACATATTCTTCATCATGGGTCAGGTCGGCGGCCTTATGATATGCTTAGGCGCCGTCCGCCCGATGTTTCATGCCTACCTGTGGCCTGGGGTTGTCGTTCTGGCATGTACCCTAGTCTGGATGCTCTGGCGAGCCAGAACTAAAATGGCGAGCTACATCATAGCGGGCACCGCGAGTTTGATGTGTCTATGGATCATCATCGCTGGACTTTTCGAATTGGTCCATCCTCCAGCGGCAGAGTCGTTGCAAGAGAGTCTAACGGCGATGGTGGTAGCACTGGCGACTGGCAACGCGGCGGCCTTTGGGGGAGCGATGGGCGAGTATACACTCGCCATGGTATCGCTAAGTATGGTAGGGATCGCCACCACGGGAGCGGTTATCGCCCTTATCGGCTCACTCCTCGGGATCATGGCTGCCCGAGGGATGGAGTAGTTTTTTTCGCTCTGGATAGTTTCAGTTGACTTTTTGGCGTTGTGGCTCTATAATTTGGGGCAATCTCATGGAGACTCAGATGAAGGCAATTTGCCAATTCAAAGTGAAAGGGGGGATGCGATGGCGTAAAAAGGGAGGGAGCTTTCTGTGAGGGAATTTATCTGAAAGGAGGGAATTGAGAAATGGCAGCTGTACCTGAGGTACGGCGGGGTTTCTTTTATGGCTGGATAGTGATGATCGCCGCCTGGCTGTGCATGTATGTCAGCGCTGCCTGCCAGTTCTCCTTCGGGACATTCGTTGTGCCGCTGATGGCCGAATATGGCTGGACAAAGACTTCGCTGTCGCTGGGCTACACTCTCAACATGATAGTGTTGCCGGTTGCGGGACTGCTGGCTGGGCTGGTGACTGACCGGATCGGCCCGAGATTGACGGTGATCATCGGCGCCATCATCGGCGGGATAGCCTTCATGCTGCTCTCTAAGACAACCTCCATTCCGTACTTCATCGTGATGTACGGGCTCCTTTTCCCGTTCGGGTTGGCGGCGACCTATATGGTGGTCACCGTGGCCACGGTGCGAAGGTGGTTCATGAAGCGGGCTGCCCTGGCAGTGGCGATCGCCATGACCGGCTCCGGGATCGGGATCGCCACCTTTATGCCCATCCTGGGAAAGATGATCGCTGCTGTCGGCTGGCGGATGAGCTATGTGATCATGGGATGCATGCTCCTTGTCGGGGCTAGCATCGGGGGATTTTTGCTCCGGAAGGACCCGGAATCCATGGGGCAGTATCCTGATGGCGAGAAGCCCGACCCGGCGATGCTGAAGGCGAGGGCTGACTTTTTGGCACGTGCCGAGAGGTGGTCGGCGCGGGAGGCCTTCTCGAACATCAATATCTGGTTCTTGTTGTTTGCCCAGATGAGCTACCTTATCGCGATCCTCGGGCTCCTGGGCTGGCTCATCACCTGGGCTATGGGGATGCTGCTGGCGGCAGGGGTCCCGTTCGCAGCTGCTCTGCAGAAAGCGATCTGGGTATTCATGGCCTTTGTGCTCATGGCGGTGGTCGCAAGGATCGTCATGAGCTGGTTCTCCGACTGGTGGCTGGCGCGAAACCCGCGGCATACAAGGAAGCCCGCCCTCTATATCTGTGTTGTGGGGACAGGCCTTGGATGCTTGCTCGCTGCCACGGTCGTCCATTCATACGCGGGCCTTTGGTTACCAATGATGATCATAGGGTGGTGCTACGGGACAGGCCTGGCGGTCTTCCCCACCTACCTGGGTGACCTCTTTGGCGTGGTGAATATGCCCACCCTCTTCGGCTACATGGGGCTATTTACCGCCATTTTCAGCGGTATCGGCCCCGTCCTCTTTGCCCGCGTCTACGACGCCACCGGCAGTCTTAGCCTGGCGCTGTGGATCTGCGTGGGGTTGACCGTGATCTCAGCGATATGTCTCTGGCTGATCAGGGTCCCCAAGAAGAGGGCAAAGGCAGCGTAGGGGCAGGGGCACTAGTGCCTTAACTTAATAGGGAGGCAGTTATCAGGGAAAAGGGGGCGTTATGAGGCCTGAGATATTCAGGCCTCATAACGCCCCCAAAAACTTCAGGGGGAAGGGGGGATGCGATGGCGTAAAAGGGGGCTTCTTCTGAGGGGAGTTTTGCAGGAAGGAGGGAATTGAGAAATGAAAGCTGCCGTTCCGCGAAGGGGTTTCTATGGGTGGTGGGCGCTCGTGGGTGGGATGTTTGTCTATTTTATCGCCTGCGGCTGCTACTACTACTCCTACGGCGTCCTTGCGCCCCGGTGGATAATTGACTACCACATCCCGGTGCCTACGGTATCGCTCGCCTATATGCTATTTGCCCTCATGATCGGGCTGCCGGGTCCGCTGATCGGTTACTCTCTTGTAAGGTGGGGGCCAAGGCGGACGATTTTCGGTGGCACCCTGGCGGGTGCTTTAGGTTTGTTCTTGCTGTCCACGACGGTAGCCCCGTGGGCCATTATCCTGTTCTTTGGCCTCCTTGTGGGGTTAGGCTTTGGCTTTGCCGGGTATACCTCGGTGACCACCCTTGCCAATAACTGGTTCGTACGAAGAAGGGGTCTGGCGATGGGTTTGGTGCTAGGAGCCGGCGGTCTGGGGGGCTTTGTGTTTTCCCCGCTTATCTCCTGGATGGCTATCAATTGGGGTATCAGGACTGCCCTTATCGTTCTGGCGGTCTGCGCCATAGTGCTGGCGGGGGGTGGAACGCTCCTCCTCATTAGGAACCGCCCCGAGGACCTGGGGCAATACCCTGATGGGATTCCGCCTCAACCGGCTAAGGCGAACCCGGCACCTTCAAGCAATCCGGCGGCGCGGGTTATCGATTGGACTGCTCGTGAGGCTTTTCGGTCGTTCACGCTGTGGATGGTAGTAATCATTGGCGCCGCTAACGGGTGGGCGCTGGGCACCGTAGTGGCACATCAGGTTACCCACTTCGAGCTCATGGGCATCCCTAAGCTAGTAGCCGCTGGGGCCCTGGGCTTGGTGCCCGGGATGAGCGTTCTCGGCCGGCTTACATATGGACCGCTCACTGACCGATTCGCGGCGAAATGGGTGACCGTTGGCTACCTGGTGTTGGAGCTTCTAGCGGTGATCCTGCTGTTCTTCGCCAGGAGTGTGGGGGTGATGTATCTCTACGCCATCCTGTTCGGGCTTGCCTACGGCGGACTGCTGGTCGCCTGGCCGGTGCTGATCGGGCTCTACTTCGGGCGGAGGTACTATGCTCAGATCCTGGGCTGGGTGCTACCGGTAACCACCATCCTCATGGCCACGGCGCCGCTGGTCGGCGGGTTGCTTTTCACCGCCGCTGGTGGGGTCTACACTATAACCTTTATTGTTGTCATGGCCTTTGTCGCTGCGGGCTTGGTTGCTGCGCTGCTGCTCAGGCGCCCGGTGCACCCCTCAGAGAGGTGAGTGGGGCACTACCGGGGTGGCTTTTGGGGGGTGTCCCCGCAGAATGCGAGGACACCCTTTTTGTGGCTGGTAGGGGCTGGAGCTGTTAGCTCAAGTCAATTGTTTTTAGGTACCCTTTAAGCTCAGCCCCCATGTCGGGGCGGGCGAGGGCGAGCGCTACCGATGCCTTGATGAGACCGAGGGGAGTCCCGGCGTCATAGCGCACCCCCTCAAACTCACAGGCGTATACTGGCTGGTGTCTTGATAGCACCCCCAGGCTCTCACTGAGCTGGACCTCCCCGCCCTTCCCGGGTGGGATCGCCTCAAGCATCCGGAAGATATCAGGGGTGAGGATATATCTGCCCACAATCGCCAGGTTTGAGGGGGCATCCTCAGGCTCCGGCTTTTCCACCGCCCCTATTACCTGGCACACCCGCTCCCCAATCTCTAGTGGCTCGATAATTCCGTAGCTTTTGATGTTTTCCCTTGCCACCCGCTCCACGGCGATAACGCTCGATTTATAGCGCTGGTAAACATTGAGAAGCTGCCTCAGGGCGGGCACCTCAGAAACGATGATGTCATCGGGGAGGAGGACGGCAAATGGCTCGTCCCCGATAAGCTCCTTCGCTATTAGAACAGCATGTCCCAGTCCAAGCTGCTCCTCTTGGCGGATATAGCAAAAACCGCAAAGCCTGGAGATGCGCTGCACCTCCTCGAGGAGCCCTGTTTCCCCCTTTTGCTTTAGAAAAAGTTCCAATTCAAAGGATGTATCGAAGTGGTGCTCGAGGGCATCTTTTCCATGTGCTATTACTATGATGATCTCGGTGATGCCCGAGGCAACAGCCTCCTCAACCACATACTGAATCATTGGCTTGTCCACAAGGGGGAGCATCTCCTTCGGCACTGCCTTGGTTGCCGGCAGGAACCTTGTCCCCCAGCCTGCTGCTGGTATTATTGCCTTCCTGATAGTCACGCCACAATTCTACCCGATGGCTTTATACATGGCAAGCTCGCCTGCCAGAACTTGACAGTGGGTGATACCTGAGGTAGTATTTTTAAAAGGTCGTGCTAGGCGGGGAGCTAGCGGTGCCCTGAACCCGCAATCCGCTATAGCGGGGCTGAATCCCACTAGAGGTCTTATCCCTTTTTGGGACTGTTCCTGCTAAGTGGCGTCGAAGGTCAGGTCCTGCGCAGCAGGACACTATGAACCCCGTCAGGTCCGGGAGGAAGCAGCGGTAAATAGTAGCTTCTGGGTGCCGCAGGGTCTCCTGACCGGAGCTGGCTGGTGGGGATAAGCCGGGAGGGGAGATCGAAGGTGGGTGCACGACCTCCTCTGGCAAAACGTGGAGCCCTGGCCTGTGGGGCCGGGGCGCTATAGTGTTTTACAGCTTTGAAGCGGGATGATTACGGGCGAAAGGATAGGGAAGGCTCAAGCTAAAGGGTTGCTGAGGCATCTGAACCTCCGTGCCAAGAAGGGGCTGGGGCAGCACTTTCTTATCGATGGGGCGGTGCTCGGGAAGATAGTCTCTGCCTCTGAGCTTGCTCCTGATGACACGGTGGTCGAAGTGGGGCCTGGTCTGGGTGTCTTGACGAGGGAGCTGGCGAAGCGGGCAGGGCGGGTGATTGCCGTTGAACTGGATGCCGAACTTGCCACTGCCCTGGCGAATGCTCTCCCCAATGTGAGTGTCGTGCATGCAGATATACTGGAGACTGACATCGTTGAGCTGGTGGGGAAAGGTGATATTAGACCGTATAAGGTTGTCGCCAACCTCCCCTATTATATTACCTCCCCCGTCCTTCGCCATTTCCTCGAAGCGCCACTCAAGCCTTCGCTTATAGTGGTTATGGTGCAGAAGGAGGTGGGGCAGGCTATCGTAGCCCGTCCAGGGGATATGAGTCTCCTCAGTGTGAGCGTGCAATTCTATGGCAAGCCGTCTATAATTGATTATGTGCCTGCTCGAAGCTTCTATCCTGAGCCGAAGGTGGATTCTGCCATCGTTCGAATCGACCTCTATGAGAAGCCGCCGGTTGAGGTACAGGATACGGCACATTTTTTCCATGTTGTTCGGGCGGGGTTCAGCGCCCCACGAAAGCAGCTCCATAATAACCTGGCCAAGGGGCTTGGGGTACCATCAGAGGAAGCGGTATCGTTGCTGGAGGGGCTGGGAATAGACCCCAGGCGCCGTGCCGAGACGTTGACCCTGGAGGAGTGGGCGAGGGTATGTGCCCAGGTAAAATGCTGAGTTTGACTGCCTATGCGAAGATCAACCTGACCCTTGAGGTTTTAGGAAAGCGCCCTGATGGCTACCACGAGGTTTCAACTGTGCTTCAGACCATTGATCTTGCTGATACCATTTCTTTCCGGTTGAGTGATGGGATTCAAGTTCATTGCAATCACCAGGGGCTAGCTTCAACGGAGAATACAGTGGTGAAGGCAGCGGAACTGCTCAAAGAGGCTACTGGCTCAAGGCATGGGGCATCGATCTCCATTACGAAAGGTATCCCTATTGCCGCCGGACTTGGTGGCAGCAGCAGTGATGCTGCTGCCACCCTTTTGGCGCTCAATGAGCTCTGGGGGCTGGGGCTTTCTCTCGAGGGGTTGCTCGAGCTTGCCTCCAGAATTGGCTCTGATGTAGCCTTCTTCCTCTACGGTGGCACTGCCTTGGCGGGGGGGCGGGGTGAAAAGATAACCCCCCTTGCTCCCTTCACCGAGTCATGGATTGTCTTGATAAAGCCGCCGATCGATATACCGGAAAAGACAAAGACGCTTTACCAAAGCCTTACCCCTGCCCACTTTACTGCTGGTGAGGCTACTCAAAGACTTGTTGACCATCTTTATCAGCGTGGTGAGGTCGTTCCCTCCATGTTTTGCAATGTCTTTGAGAAGGTTGCCTTTGATGTCTTTCCCGGGCTTGGTGACTACTGGGCGCATTTTGTTGAGGCAGGCGCGACCAGCGTTCACCTGGCTGGGGCTGGCCCTTCACTTTTTACCTGGGTGGTGGATGAGAGGCAAGGACGGGAGCTTTGCCATCGCCTCTCCATTGGTGGACTGGGGGTCTACCTTTGCCATACAGTGGAGGCACCACGAAAGGGCAGGGAGGATGAGCAATTTTTTCTCTGACCTGTCCCACCAGGTCTCCCGCTTGCGGGAGCTAAGAGGAGTGAAGAGGTGGCTCCTCGTAGCAGCCGTCGTTGTCCTGACCCTTGCCCTTTGTTATGGCATTTATCTCCTCTCTCCCTATTTTGAGGGGTTTGAGCAATACGGCTATGTTGGTGCTTTCCTAGCTGCATTTGTTTCCAATACCAGCATTGTTTTTCCTGTGCCTGGTATTGCAGTCGTAATAGCAATAGCGGCCAACCCTGCCTTTAACTGGGTTTTGGTAGCAATAGTGGCAGGCATTGGGGCGGCGCTTGGAGAGATTACGGCATATCTTGTTGGGGCGTCGGGAAGGGCTGTTATTGTGAGAGAGCAGACGGAAAGGTATTTGAGGGCGGAGGGGTGGATGAGGCGGTGGGGGGGTATTACCATCTTCATTTTCTCCCTTGCTCCGTTTCTCCCGTTTGATGTGGCGGGGGTTGCTGCCGGGGCACTGAGGTATCCTTTGTGGAGGTTTGTCCTGTTTTGCCTGGCTGGGCGGATACCAAAGTACATGATTGAGTGCGCTATTGGGGTGGGGCTTGTTCGCCTGCTCTTCCCGTTCTTGTTTTTTCAATAGTTTTAGGCGCAAGGGGTGGAATGAAGTTAATTGACCTGCATGTGCATACAAATAAGGGAGGTTCCGATAGCGCTCTATCCCCAACCGAGTTAATTCGGGAGGCTAGGATGAAGAGGCTGGATGGAGTATGTGTTACTGAGCATGGTCCTCCGTGGCAGAGGGCGGAGGTGGAGAGGCTTTACGAGGAGCATGGCATCCTAATATTAAGGGGGATGGAAGTGGCGACTGACCTGGGGCACATCGTTGTTTTTGGGCTACCCGGCTACACCAGTGGCATTCTTAAGGCGGAGGGGCTGCGCCGGGCAACGGATGAGGTGGGCGGCTTTATGATCGCCGTCCACCCCTTCCGAGGAGTTTTTGACCCTGTGCAATTAAAACTGCGGGCTCAGCGACCGCTGACTGTTGAAGAGGTCATGAGGCAGACCATATTTAGCTTGGTTGATGAGATCGAGGTAGCCAATGGTGGTTGCACTGAGCGAGAAAATCTCCTTGCCCTTCGGGTAGCGAAGAGGCTGGGTATGATAGGCACAGCGGGAAGTGATGCCCACTCCACTCATGGACTTGGGTGCTTTGTTACTATCTTTGAGCGAGAAATCAGGAGTGAAGAGGACCTCATCCGTGAACTTAGGGAGGGGCGTTTCTATCCGGCGCGTCGTCTCCACAGCGGTGAGATCATACCCTTTGAAGAGGAGCTTGTATGAGCAATGCCTATGTTTCGCTTGATCTGGAGACAACAGGTGTTGACCCGGTAGGCGACGAGATTATCGAGATAGCCGCAGTCAAATTTCAGGGGCAGCGAGTGGTCGATATCTTTCATAAACTGGTCAACCCTTGCCGTCCGCTATCTTATTATATACGCTTTCTTACCGGCATCACTCAGGCTGAGGTAGATGCTGCCCCCTTCTTTTCGCAAGTTGCTGATGAACTGGTATCTTTTATCGGCTCCTGCCCCATAGTGGGGCAGAGGGTTGGCTTTGATCTTGCCTTTCTGTCCCGGAAAGGCATTGATTTTGCTAGCCCTGTCTATGATACTTTCGAACTGGCAAGTATCCTTCTACCCCATTTCTCAGATTACAGCCTCTCCTCGCTGGCAAGGGAGTTTATGGTGTCTTTTCCCGAGGCACACCGTGCCCTCCCCCATGCCATGGCGACAAAAGAGGTCTTCCTGAGGCTGCTCGATAAAGCCGAAGCGCTTCCCCTCCCAATTATTGTGGAGATTAACAGATTGACGGCGGAAACTAGGTGGTCACTGCGCCCCCTCTTCCTTGATATCGAGAAAAAGAAGCTGAGAACCATGGGTGGGGGTGGGGGGCAGTTGGATGAGATAGCGCGGGGTGAACTGCTGATTGAGCTTTTCCCCGAAAGACCTGAGTGTGGTGAGCCTCTAATCCCCAACTATGAGAAACAGGCTATAGATGTGGGGATGCTGGTAGCTATGCTGGAGAGGGGTGGGCTGATGGAGAAAGCCTTCCCCCGCTTTGAGCACCGTCCCGAGCAGGTCCGCATGATGCGTGCTGTGGCAGAGGCGTTAAATCACTCGGAGCACCTCATCGTGGAGGCAGGCGCGGGCACCGGAAAGACGATTGCATACTTACTACCATCTATCCTTTTTGCTCTTAAGAACAGTGCTCATGTTGTGATCTCCACCAATACTATAAGCCTTCAAGAGCAGCTCGTGCATAAGGATATCCCTGATCTACTACGTGCCCTTGAGATGGGGCAGAGCACCCGTTTTGTTCAGGTCAAAGGCCGTTCCAATTACCTCTGCCTGAGACGCTGGGATCTGCTCAGAAGGAGCCAGGGACTTTCCCTTGATGAGGTTAAGCTGCTTATTCGCACCCTGCTGTGGCTTCGGTCGACAACCACCGGCGATAGAGCGGAGCTCAATCTGGCGGGGGGTGAGGCTCTAGCGTGGAACAAGGTCTGTGCCCAGGCTGATAACTGTTTGGCAGGCGAGTGTGTCTATCAGAGAAGGGGCGATTGTTTTCTCCACCGTGCACGGAGTGGTGGCGAGGGGGCTCATCTCATCATTGTAAACCATGCCCTCTTGCTCTCAGACATGCTGAGCAACAATGCGGTGCTCCCTGATTATCGCTATCTTATCATTGATGAAGCCCATCACCTTGAGGGGGAGGCAACTGAGCAACTGGGGTTTCATATTGCAGAATATGATCTTTATGGTTACTTGAGCCGGCTCACTGAGATGGTGGGTGGGGGGCAATACAAGGGCTTTCTTATGGAGATCGAGGACTCTGTTCGCAGCAGCTTGGTTGGTCCCTCCAGAAGGAGGGAGATAAGACGAATTACCTGGAGCCTTCAGGAGCGAGTGAAGAACGCCCATGAGCGCGTTTTCCAGTTTTTTGACAGCGTTTCCCACTTTTTGGAATGCTATGCCGAGGAATCTGGAGAGTATGAGCGCCGATTGCGCATAACCAGTGGGATTCGGGTTGATCCTGGGTGGGCGGCGGTGAGGCTTGCCTGGGACAATTTGAGCCTGGTGCTCATGGACATCGATTTGGGACTGAGCCAGCTCTATTCGGCGCTGGAGAGCCTATCCGAGGCCAAGATTAGGGATTACGAGAACCTTATGGTGGAACTTTCTTCTTTGATGTACCGGAATTCTGAATTGCGCTCCCAGGTAAACTCGATCATCTCTCATCCTGAGAGTGGTAATATCTACTGGGCGTCATTGGGGGCAGCGCACAATGTTGTAACATTGTGCGCTGCCCCCCTTAGTGTAGGGGAAAAGCTGGCAGCATCTCTTTTCTCAAAGAAGGACTGCGTTGTGCTAACCAGCGCTACCCTGAGCACTGAGACCAGCTTTGAATATATCAAAGGGCGGCTGGGGCTAAAGAATGTCAGGGAGCTTATGCTGGGGACACCCTTTGATTACACAACTTCGACAATGATCTATATCACCGAGGATGTCCCTGAGCCGGATAGGCCTGGATATCGCCAGGCGGTGGAGCGGGCTATTATAGAGCTATGCCGTGTCAGTGGCGGGCGAGCTCTGGTTCTATTTACCTCTCATGCCGCTCTGGGGGCAATTTATGCTGCTATCCGAGATACCCTGGAAAGGGAGGGGGTGCTTGTCCTTGGTCAGGGGATTGATGGGTCACCTAAACAACTGCTCACCACCTTCAAGGCTGCGGAGAGGTGCGTCCTTTTGGGCACCAGCAGTCTGTGGGAGGGGATTGATGTTGTTGGGGAGGCATTGAGCATCCTCGTTATAACAAGGCTTCCCTTTCCTGTTCCTACGGATCCTGTGTTTGCTGCCCGCGCTGAGCTTTTCGATGATGCCTTTAACCAATACACTGTCCCCCAGGCGATCCTCAGGTTTAAGCAGGGTTTCGGTCGCCTTATTCGCAGCAAAACAGACCGTGGAGTGGTGGTGGTTCTGGATCGGCGGATACAAACAAAAAGCTATGGCGCGGCCTTTCTCCAGTCGCTGCCGCCGTGCGTGGTGAGGAGAGGACCTACTTGCAGTATGCCGGCTGAGGTGGTAAGCTGGCTAGGTGGAGCTAGATCATTTCCGCAAGCCACTGGTGAACTATAGCCTCCTCTTCCTCCTTAGTTCTCACCTTCCCGTCAAGCTTTGCCCGGTGCAATGCTCTTATTATCTCACCGAGACGGGGACCTGGTGGCATCCCCATCTTTATTATTGCCTCTCCGGTGAGTAGCGGCTTTACATAACGAAGCCTCTTTAGATAGAGCTCCAGATGTGAGGAGGCAATGGCGGAGGGGGAGGCGATAGAGCAAGCTAGGATCGCCTGGGGGGAGTAGCCGTGGAGTAGCTGGTAGATGGCACTGGGGGGCAGGTCGGGGTCGGATAGGTTGGCGAGGTCTCCCTTTAGGCAGTGGGTATCCCGCATGGACTTTGCTGTTTTCCCTGATATCTTGAGGCGGCCAATTATTCCTTCATTCTCTTCATTGGTGAGCTGATAAACAAGAAGGCATAAATAAAGGCTGGCATCCGGCACGGTCACCTGGCGTGCCCTCTCGAATTTCCCGGCCAGCCATCCGTTTCCCTTAAGGGAGGGGTGAAGACCCTCAAGCACGCCAAGCTCTTCTCCCCGTAGAAGGACCTTTTCGGGGCGTTCCTCCTCCAATATCATTTCCACCTCGCGTCGTAGTCTTTCCCCGCTTATAGTCTCCATCATACCCACGTCCCGGCGCAGGAGCTCCTCGGTTCCCCGTTCCAATCGAAAGCCAAGCCTTTGCTCGTAGCGGAGAGCGCGCAGGATGCGGGTGGCATCGTCGATAAAGCTTCTCTCATGTAATATGCGAATAAGGCTGTGCTCAAGGTCATCTTTGCCCCCATAGGGGTCGACCAGTTCGCCAAACTTGAGGGGGTTGAGGTGAACTGCCATGGCATTTATGGTGAAGTCCCTTCTGAAGAGGTCGTCTTCGATCGTGCCGGGCTTCACTGTTGGCAGAGCGCCGGGCCTCTTATAGGTTTCTGAGCGCGCGGTGACCAGGTCGATGCTTAGGTCACCTCGGCGGAGCTTCGCTGTTCCGAAGCGGGAGTGGGCTAGAACCTCTCCACCCTGAGTTTGAGCAATCTGGTGTGCTAGTTCTATGGCGTCGCCTTCCACCACTAGGTCGATGTCGAGATTGGGTCTTCCCAGAAGCATGTCTCGCACTAACCCGCCGACAAGGTAGACCATATGCCCCCGGCTGGCACCAAGTTGCCCCGCCCTTACTACTAACTTCAGAAGCTCTGGCGGTAGATTCTTCTTAATTTGAGAGGTAAGTTTGGTAGCTATTGTCGCCCTCCATCTTTTTCCCCGCTTTATCTCTAGCAGCTTAAGCATTATAATAGACCTATGTAGGGCTGGCAAGGATTCAGTTTCTCGGACAATAGGCGGTTGGGATAAAGTAGGGAGCTGTCTGAGCTTTGACCGATTTAGTCAGGTTGCAAGAGATTCTGAATGTCAGCTTTATGGACTTGTCCTTGCTTGAGCAAGCCCTGGTTCACCGCTCCTACCTCAACGAAAACCCAGATTCTGTCCTCCCGTCCAATGAAAGGCTTGAGTTCCTGGGCGATGCCCTTCTCGGCTTTGTCGTTGCCCAAAGACTATATGTCGAGTACCCTCATCTATCTGAAGGGGAGATGAGCAGGCTTCGATCTGCTATAGTGTGCAGGGAGACGCTGGCACATCTGGCATCCTCCCTCGGTTTGGGTGAATACCTTCGCCTGGGGAGGGGTGAGGAGGCGAGCGGGGGGCGGAAGCGAGAGAGCAATCTGGCATGTGCCTTTGAAGCTGTGGTGGGGGCTATACTTGTAGATCGAGGCTTTGCCGCTGCCAGAGACTTTATCTTGAGATTCCTTGACGCTGAGCTTGAGACGGCGGTTGAGGAAACGCTGGCAAAGGATTATAAGTCCCGCCTTCAGGAGATCGTCCAGGCAAGGGAGCAAAAGACACCGTCCTACCGAATTGTTGAGACGACTGGACCGGAGCACGAGAAGAAGTTCACTGTCGAGGTATTAGTTGGGGACCTAGTGATGGGCAGAGGAACAGGCAGGAGCAAGCGTGTGGCGGAGAGGGAGGCGGCAAGGGTAGCCCTGGAGAGGCTTTCCTCTTAAACTTTTCCCAGCAAGCCTCTAGTGCTATAATTTTAGATTAGAGGGGGTGCAAATGGCTGACGAGCTAAAGGTATTCACCGGCAATACCCATCCCGGTTTAGCACGGGCGGTCTGCGATTACCTGGGGATCCCGTTGGGCAAGGCTGATGTATTCGAATTCAGCAATGAGAATATCTTTGTTCGTATTCTCGAGAATGTGCGCGGTCGTGATGTGTTTGTCATCCAGCCTATCTCTTCCCCAGTAAACAAGAGCCTGGTGGAACTTCTTATCATGCTTGACGCCATGAAGCGGGCTTCGGCAGGGCGAATCACCGCAGTGATCCCCTATTATGGTTATGGTCGCACCGATAAGAAGGACCAACCAAGGGTGCCGATAACGGCAAGGCTTGTTGCTGATCTCATTACCGTTGCCGGGGCAGACCGTGTTTTGACCATTGACCTTCATGCGGGGCAGATCCAGGGCTTTTTCAATATCCCTGTTGACGAGCTCACTGCCCTCTATATTCTGAGTCGCTACTTTGAGGAAAGGGCACTGGAGGACTTGGTAGTGGTTGCCACGGACATCGGGATCTCGAAGCGGGCACGGGACTTTGCTGCCAGACTCAATGCCCCGCTCGCCATAATTGAGAAGAGAAGGATAAATAATATTGATCCTACGGAGGCGCTTAATGTTATTGGCGAGGTAAAGGGCAGGCGTGCCCTCCTTGTCGATGACGAGATCGATACCGCTAGCTCCTTGGTCGGTGGCGTTTCTGCCCTCGTGGAACGCGGCGCAACCGAGATATATGCCTGCTGCACTCATCCCGTCTTTTCAGGAAGTGCTGTGAAGAGAATAGCCTCCTGCCCGGTGAAGGAGGTGGTGGTCACCGATACTATACCCATCCCCGAGAATAAAAGAATTGAGAAGATTGTGGTGCTTTCTATAGCCTCACTCCTCGGCGAGGCGATCCATCGCATCCATGCCGGGCTATCGGTGGGGGCAATGTTTTATTAGGAGGTGGTGGTAGTGGCTGGGGGGGACTGGTTCTGGAATCGGATGTAGAGAGGCCGAGGCGATAATCGGGAGCGATCAGATGGAGCGGTGAGGAGATGCTTAAATGGCTTGGCAGCTTAATTGATTCCAATGAGAAAGAGCTCAGAAAGCTTCAGCCAACGGTGGACAGGATAAATGCCCTTGAACCTGATTTTGAAGCGCTCAGCAATGACCAGCTGCGCTCCAAAACCGACGAGTTTAGGGCTCGCCTCGAAAGGGGCGAGCCTTTAAACAGCCTCCTTCCCGAGGCATTTGCCTGTGTTCGAGAGGCAGCCAAGCGCACTATCAGGCAGCGCCACTTCGATGTCCAGCTTATGGGCGGCATTGTCCTCCACCAGGGGAAGATCGCTGAGATGAAGACCGGCGAGGGCAAAACCCTGGTGGCTACCCTCCCTTTATATCTCAACTCCCTCTTAGGGAAGGGATGTCACCTGGTCACGGTGAATGACTATCTGGCGAAGCGTGATGCCGATTGGATGGGCCCTATCTATCACGCTTTGGGTGTAAGTGTAGCCAGCATCCAGCACGAGGCCTCCTTTATCTATGACCCAGAATATGACTCCGGTGACCAGAGATGGAGATTCATGCGTCCGATCACCCGCCGCCAGGCATATGAAGCCGACATCACCTATGGCACCAACAATGAATTCGGCTTCGACTATCTTAGGGACAACATGGTCATTGACCTCTCTCAATGCGTGCAGCGCCCCCTCCACTATGCCATCGTCGATGAGGTGGATAATATCCTCATCGATGAGGCACGCACCCCACTTATCATCAGCGGAATGGCTGAGGAGTCAGTCCAGAAATACTATGTCTTTGCCAAGCTGATCCCCCGCCTTCGCTTGGGGGAAGATTACACCGTAGATGAGAGGACAAGGACGGTAAGCTTGACCGAACCCGGTATCTCAAAGATGGAGAAGATGCTCAAAAAAGAGGGGCTTTTAAAATCGCCAAACCTCTATGATCCTTCAAACTACACCCTCATCCATTACCTGGAAAGCGCCCTCAAGGCTCACACCCTTTTCAAGAGGGATCGCGACTACGTGGTGAAGGATGGTCAGATCATCATCGTCGATGAGTTCACCGGCAGGCTGATGTTTGGTCGCAGGTATTCGGAGGGGCTTCATCAAGCCATCGAGGCTAAGGAGGGGGTCAAGATCCAGAGGGAGAGCATCACCCTTGCTACCATCACATTCCAGAACTACTTCCGCCTTTATGAGAAGCTAGCGGGGATGACCGGCACCGCAGTGACTGAGGCTGAGGAGTTCCATAAGATATATAACCTCGAGGTGGTGGTGATCCCCCCAAATAAGCCAATGATTCGCATCGATCATAGAGACCAGGTCTATAAGAATGAGGAGGCCAAGTTCCGCGCTGTTGTGCGTGAGGTTGAAAGGCTACACCAGGAGGGACGTCCGGTTCTGGTGGGGACGGTATCTATTGAAAAATCAGAATACCTCAGCGAGATGCTGAAGAGGCGGGGGATACCCCATCAGGTCCTAAATGCCAAGTATCACGAGAGGGAGGCGGGCATCATCGCCCAAGCTGGGAGGATCGGGGCAGTTACCATCGCCACCAATATGGCGGGGCGTGGTGTTGATATTATCCTGGGGGGAAATCCTGCCGGGCGCGACGATAAGGAGTGGCAGGAGGAGCATGAGAGGGTGGTTGGGCTCGGTGGGCTTCATGTCATCGGAACCGAGCGCCACGAGGCGAGGCGCATCGATAATCAGCTAAGAGGTCGCGCCGGAAGACAGGGAGACCCCGGAAGTTCGCGCTTTTTTGTCTCGCTGGATGATGATATCATGCGCCGTTTCGGCGGCGACCGGGTTAGGGACCTTATGGATTGGGCGAAGCTTGATGAGGATACCCCGATTGAGCATTCCTTGGTCTCAAGGGCGATCGAAAGCGCCCAGACGAGGGTTGAAGGTCATAACTTTGACATCCGCAAGCACCTCCTTGACTATGACGATGTGGTTAACAAGCACCGCGAGGTGATCTACAGTGAAAGAAAGAAGATTATAGGCGGCGCCGACCTTAAAGGCAATATTCTAAACATGGTCTCGGAGGAGATCGAAGCCATCACCAGCCTCCGTCTCCCCGGTGAACATGGCGATGGCTGGGACCTTGAGGGTTTGGTGAGTGACATCGGTGAGGTATTCCCTCTACCGTCATCTTTAAGTAAGGACGCTCTCTCTCAGATGAGCCGGAGGGAGATAAAGGAAAGGCTTCTTGAACATGCCCATTCCTTATACGAGGAGCGGGAGCGGGAGCTGGGCCCTGAGAATATGAGGGTTCTTGAGCGGTTGGTGATGCTCCGCACTATGGACAGGCATTGGATTGAGCACCTCACCATGATGGAGAATATGCGCCGCGGGATGGGGCTCTATGCCTATGGTCAAAGGGATCCTCTTGTTGCCTATAGAAAAGAGGGGCATGCCCTGTTTGAGAGGCTGCTTGCCAATATAAGGCATGATGTAGCCCATACCATATAC
>DAOTXZ010000104.1:0-1851 GCA_034435115.1 Dehalococcoidia bacterium
AGACAGCTCGAGGGGCAGGTTGTGAAGATCGCCGACATCGTCGCCTATATAAATCACGACATCGCCGATGCCATAAGGGCGGGCATCATCACCGAGAGTGACCTGCCCCGACCGGTGATAGCTATTCTGGGAGGCTCCCACTCCGAGAGGATAAACACGCTGGTCTCGGATATTGTCGATCATTCCTGGGCAGCGACTGGTGAGGGTGGCGATCCGAAGATCGCGATGAGCCCCAAGGTTCTGGAGACGGCAAACGCACTGCATGATTTTCTCTTTGAAAGGGTATACAATCTTCGCTCGGCACAGGAGGAGGCGGAGAGGGCAAGAGAGGTGGTTCACCTCCTCTACCATTACTTCTCACGGCATGAGGAAAGGTTGCCAAGAGAGTACGCCAGACACGATGAGACCGTCGAGCGAAGGGTGGTTGACTATATTGCGGGGATGACCGATCAATATGCGCTGAGGATTGCTGCGGAGATTTCAGCATGAGCGTTATTGACGAGATAAAAGAGAGGGTGGACATTGTTGAGCTTGTCTCAGAGTACGTTCCTTTAAGCAAGGCAGGGCGTAACTTCAAGGCACTCTGCCCCTTTCACCAAGAAAAGACGCCCTCTTTCTTCGTCTTCCCCGAGCGACAGAGCTGGCACTGCTTTGGATCCTGTGCCACCGGTGGCGACATATTCTCCTTTCTCATGAAAAAGGAAGGGGTCGACTTTGGCGAGGCGCTGCGCCTTCTGGCGGAGCGGGCAGGCGTCTCCCTTGCCCAAAGAGAACGGGATGAGGGGGAAGAAAAGGCACTGGAAAGGCTTCGCCAGATAAACGAAGCAGCAGCAGGGTACTACCACCGCCTCCTCCTCTCCTCCCCAGCGGCAGAGCTTGCCCGGAGCTATCTGGAGAGGAGGGGGGTCTCTCAGAGCATCATCGAGGAATTCCAACTGGGCTTCAGCCCCGGCGGTGGGGACACCCTTCACCAATACCTGGCAAAGAAGGGCTTTAAAGATGACGAGATGATGAGAGCGGGCTTAGTTTTTGAAAAGGAGGGCGGGGGAAGCCACGACCTTTTCCGCAACCGTCTCATGTTCCCAATAAGAGACGAAGGGGGGCGCATTGCTGGCTTCGGGGCGCGCTCCCTTGATGACTCCATTCCAAAATACCTCAACTCCCCCCAGACAGCGATATTCGACAAGAGCGGTATCTTATATGGAATTGACCGCGCCAGGGAGGCCATCCGCAGTCAGAATCTAGCCATCATCGTCGAGGGCTATATGGATGTCCTCACCGCCCATCAACATGGCATAACTAACACCGTTGCCTCCATGGGGACCTCCCTAACCGAAAAGCAGATGAGAATCCTAAAAAGGCTGACCAAAAGGATCGCCCTTGCCCTCGATGCAGACGCCGCCGGGGATGAAGCAACCCGGCGCGGCATAGAAATGGCCAGCCGCGTCTTTGAGCAAAGGGTGGTTCCCATCCCCACCCGGCGCGGCTCGGTGCGATACCAAAGGACCCTCGATGCCGAGGTGATGGTCATCCCACTGCCCCCGGGAAAGGACCCCGATGATATTATCCGGGAAAGCACCGAGGGCTGGCACCACCTTGTTGACCACGCCCTGCCTGTTATCGACTACATATTCGATGCGGTCACCTCAAAGCTTGACCTGACAACGCTAAAGGATAGGTCCCACGCCGCTCAAGAGCTCCTCCCGGTCATCGCTCAGATAGGGGATCCAGTCCGCCAGGCGCACTACCTCCAAAGACTGGCTCGCCTGGTCAAGGTGGATGAAAGAATCCTGAGCACCACTCTCAAGAAGGCTCGACCAACCAGGGAAAGGGGTGAGCCCCCACCCATCG
>DAOTXZ010000105.1:0-8455 GCA_034435115.1 Dehalococcoidia bacterium
GTTAAGGAGGTGGCGCTGAGACACGGGGTCTATGCCACCTTTATGCCCAAGCCTATAATGGGGGTAAACGGCAGTGGTATGCACACCCACCAATCGCTATTTCGAGGGGACCGAAATGCCTTCTTCGATAAAAATGACAGGTATCACCTGTCAAAGATAGCCAAGCATTATATTGCCGGGCTCTTAAAACACGCCCCCGGGATTACGGCGATCACCTGCCAGTGGGTCAATTCCTATAAGCGATTGATCCCCGGATATGAGGCGCCTGTCTATATTTCATGGGCAACCAGGAATCGCTCTGACCTGGTTAGGGTTCCCGAGTATAAACCGGGGAATGAAAATGCCACCAGGGTGGAGTTCCGCTCCCCGGACCCGGCATGTAACCCCTATCTCGCCTTTAGCGTAATGCTGGCGGCAGGGCTGGAGGGGATCGAGAAGGAATATGAACTCCCCGACCCCATAGAACAGAATGTTTTTGAGATGAGTGAGGAGGAGAGGAAAAGGAGGGGGATAGGAAGCCTTCCGGCAAGCCTGTGGGAGGCCATCCAGCTAACCGAGAAGAGCGAGCTGGTGAGGAGATGCCTCGGCGATCACGTCTTCTACAGCTTCATCAAGAACAAGAAGATTGAATGGGATAACTATCGAACCCAGGTTACTGACTATGAGCTAAAGAGATACCTGCCCATTCTCTGACTATGGAAGAGCTAGCTAATAGGCTTATTGCCTGGATAAAGGAGCAGGTTGCCAAGGCAAAACGCAAAGGGGTAGTCCTCGGCCTGAGCGGTGGTCTCGATTCATCAGTGGTCGCCGTCCTCTGCAAAATAGCCTTCCCCGATAATATGCTGGCGCTCATCATGCCCTGCCACTCGAGCGAAACTGACCTCAAGCACGCCCAAGCCGTGGCTGAGAAATTCAATATCCCTACTAAAATCATCCCCCTTGATAGCGTTTTCGATGCCCTGATAGATATATTGCCCAACGGAGAGGATCACTCAGCCACCAAAAGGCTGGCTGAGGCAAACCTCATAGCGAGATTAAGGATGGTCACACTATACTACTTTGCCAACCGCCTTGGCTACCTTGTAGTGGGCACCGGGAATAGAAGCGAGATAAGCGTTGGCTATTTCACAAAATATGGCGACGGGGGGGTGGACATCGCACCTCTGGGAAGGTTAGTAAAAGGGCAGGTCAGGGAGCTAGCTCATCACCTCGGCATCCCCGACGAGATTATCCAGAAGCCACCCTCTGCCGGTCTCTGGCCGGGGCAGACCGATGAGGGGGAGATGGGGATAACCTATGAGGAGCTTGACCGCTATCTCCTCACCGGCGAAGGGAGCGAGGAGCTAAAGAAAAGGATCGAAGGGCTCTCCCAAGCAAGCGCCCATAAACGGCAGGTCCCACCTATCCCTCCATTTTAGTTTGCCAAATCCTTGCCGTGGGAGCATCCCCGTGTTATGATGCAATTTGAGGGGAGGATGCAATGGAGAAGGATAAGGCGCTCGACTTAGCCATGGGGCAGATTGAAAAGCAGTTTGGCAAAGGGTCGATCATGAGGCTGGGCGAGGCATCGGCAAGGATGATGGTAGATGCCATCCCCACCGGATCCATTTCGCTGGACCTCGCCCTCGGCATTGGCGGCATCCCTCGTGGTCGGGTAACCGAGATATTTGGCGGGGAGGCAGCCGGAAAATCAACCCTTGCCCAGCATATTATCGCCGAGGCTCAAAAGCGCGGCGGCACGGCAGCATATATCGATGCCGAGCATGCCCTCGACCCCCCCTATGCAGCAAGCTGTGGGGTTAAAGTGGATGAACTGCTTATCTCACAGCCAGATACCGCAGAGCAAGCCCTGGAGATCACCGAGGCTCTGGTGAGGAGCGGTGCCGTAGATATAGTGGTCATCGATAGCGTGGCGGCACTTGTCCCCAGGGCTGAGATAGAGGGGGAGATGGGAGATGCCCACGTGGGGCTCCAGGCAAGGCTGATGTCACAGGCTCTAAGGAAGCTGGCTGCTGCCATCAGCAAGTCGCACACCGCGGTAGTGTTCGTCAACCAACTACGGGAGAAGGTGGGGGTATTCTTCGGCAGCCCCGAGGTGACACCCGGGGGGAGGGCCCTCAAGTTCTATAGCTCGGTGAGAATAGACCTGAGAAGGATAGACGCAATAAAACAGGGCTCTGAGGCAATAGGGGTTCGAGTTAGAGCCAAGGTGGTCAAGAACAAGGTTGCCCCCCCATTCAGAAGCGCTGAGTTTGATATTATGTTCAACCACGGGATCAGCAAGGAGGGCGACCTCATTGATCTGGGCGTGGCAGCAGGGGTCGTTAAGAAAACGGGCGCCTTTTACTCCTTTGGTGAAGTCCGCCTCGGACAAGGAAGGGAGAATGCCAAGGAGTTCTTGAGGCAGCACCCCAACATCTCCTCCGAGATAGAGCAGAAGATAAGGGCTAGTGCGTTTGTCCCCCCGACCACCCCCCCTAATAGCGAGGCTCTGGAATAATTGGTGAACACAATCACCTCTATCGAGCCCCAGAAGAGAAAAAGGGGGCGGCTTAACCTTTTCCTGGACGGTGTATTCGCCCTGGGTCTTGGGGCGGAGATTGTTGAAAGTTACCGGCTCAAGCCGGGACAGACCCTCTCCGAGTCCCAGATTGAAGAGCTGGTTAGGGCTGACCAGTTTCAGCAATGCCTCGATGCCGCCTCACACTATTTGAGCTACCGACCGCGCAGTGAGAAGGAGATAAGGGGGCGGCTGCGCCGGCGGGGCTTCGACCAGAACATTATCGAGGGTGTCCTGCTCAAACTCAAGGAACAGCGGCTTATCGATGATGCCTCCTTTGCCCAATTCTGGAAGGAGAATCGGGAGTCCTTCAGCCCGCGCAGCCGGCTACTTCTGAGGCTTGAGCTTAAAGAGAAAGGGGTTGATCCCGAGACAGCGGAGGCGGTCACCCAAGGCGTCGATGAGGAAGAGGGTGCCTACCAGGCAGCCCGGAAGAAGGCTTCCTCGCTTAAGGAGGGGGATTATCAGGCCTTCCGCCGAAAGCTGGGCGCTTTTCTAAGACGGCGCGGCTTCAGCTATGAGGTGATAAATCGCACTTTGGAGCGAGTCTGGAGGGAGCTATCAGATTAGCCAATCACCCTTTACCTTGACACCAAAGCCCGAAAAGGGTTAGCATTAAAGTAGGGGTTGTTGACTCTGAATCTGACCTAACCTGGAAAGGCCGGACGGAAAGCGAGGTGAAATGCCTGAAAGCTTAATAATAATACTTGTCGCCATAGTATCAGTTGTTGCTGGAGGTGTGATCGCATTCTTTGCCCAGCGTGTAATACTTGGTCGGAGGATTAGAGAGGCAGAGAAGGCGGCTGAGAAACTCATCTCCGAAGCCACGACTAAGCATAAGGAGATGCTTCTGGAGGCTAAGGAGGAGGCGATCAGGATTCGAGGGGCGGCTGAGGCGGAGAACCGAGAACGCCGCGCCGAATTGCAGCGCCAGGAGAGGCGGCTCACCCAAAAGGAGGAAAACCTTGAGCGCAAGGCAGACGCCATTGAGCGTCGAGAACATAACCTCACAATCAGGGAAAGAGAAATAGCAAACACCCTGGCTCAGCTTGAAGAGCTCAAACAGAGGCAAATACGCCAGCTTGAGCTCATCTCCGGCATGTCCACTCAAGAGGCCAAGGAACTGCTGCTCAAGGAGGTGGAGGGTGAGATCAGGGAGGATGTGGCGCGTCGCATCCGTGAGATTGAAGAACAGATGAAACGGGAGGCTGACGAGAGGGCAAGGGAGATGATTGCAGTGGCCCTCCAGCGATGCGCCACCGATGTGGTATCAGAAGTTACCGTCACCGTAGTCCCCCTCCCCTCAGACGAGATGAAGGGACGCCTCATCGGGCGTGAGGGGCGCAACATAAGGGCCCTTGAGCACGCCACTGGGGTAGACCTCATCATCGACGATACCCCTGAGACAGTGACCCTCTCCAGCTTTGACCCGATAAGGAGGGAGATCGCTCGGGTTGCCCTAGAAAAGCTTATCCTCGATGGCAGGATCCACCCCGCCCGCATTGAAGAGATGGTGGAAAAGGCGCGTGATGAGGTGGAGAAAACCATCATAAGCGAAGGGGAACAGGCAGCATATAAGATTGGGATACACGGACTGCATCCTGAGCTCATCAAGCTTTTGGGGCGTCTCAAGTACCGCACAAGCTATGGACAGAACGTCCTTCAGCATAGCATGGAGGTCGCCATCCTGGCGGGGATGCTCGCCGCCGAGCTTGGAGTTGATATAAATATAGCCAAGAGGGCGGGCCTCCTTCACGACATCGGCAAGGCAGTGGATCACGCGGTGGAGGGGCCCCACGCCCTCATCGGTGCCAACATTGTTAAGCAATGGGAGAAGTCTCCTGAGGTAGTGCAGGCTATTGCCGAACACCACGGGGAAGCGAGCTCAACGAGCATTCAGGGGTTTATCATCTCCACCGCCGATGCCCTCAGCGGGGCAAGGCCGGGGGCAAGAAGAGAGTCCCTGGAGCAATACCTGAAGCGCCTGGAGGCCCTGGAGAATATTGCCAATAGCTTTGAAGGGGTCGAGAAGTCATTCGCCATTCAGGCGGGTCGCGAGGTTCGCATCCTGGTTAAACCGAGCGAGATAGACGACCTCGGAGCACTGAGGCTAGCCCGAGATATTGTTAAGAGGATCGAGGAGAGTCTGGAGTATCCAGGCCAGATAAAGGTCACGGTCATAAGAGAGACAAGGGCGGTGGACTACGCAAAGTAGAACCGGGAGAGCCATTGCGAATACTCTTGGTGGGTGATGTTATCGGCAGGCCTGGCAGGAGGGCAGTGGAAAGGCTTTTGCCAGGCCTTAAAGATGAATACGGGATCAATCTGGTCATTGCCAATGGGGAGAATGCCGCCGGCGGTCTTGGCCTGACCAGGGCGACCGCTGAGGAGCTGCTGGGCTCGGGGGTTGATATCCTCACCTCAGGCAATCATATCTGGGTTCAAAAGGAGATCATCCCCCACCTTGATGGCGACCTGCCCATTCTGCGCCCGTTGAATTATCCCCCGGGTGTGCCCGGTCGTGGCTTTCTGGTCAAAGGGAAGACCCTGGTGGTTAACCTCATCGGGCGTACCTTTATAGGGAACTTCGATTGCCCCTTCAGAGCCATTGACGAACTCCTTGAAGAGTTCACCGACAGGCCGCCAATCGTCGTTATCGATTTCCACGCAGAGGCGACCTCCGAGAAGGCAGCCCTGGCCTGGTATCTCGATGGACGGGTCAGCGCCGTCCTGGGAACCCATACCCATGTCGGGACTATCGATGCCCGGATACTGCCCCGGGGCACAGCATTCATCACCGACGTGGGCATGACCGGCCCTATCCACTCGGTCATCGGGGATGATGTCGAGTCGGTAATAAATAGGTTCCTCACCCAGATGCCCCACCATCTATCGGTAGGAAAGGGGAACGCCATCTTTAATTCAGTATTGGTTGAGGTGGAGGAGAAGACGGGCAGGGCGATAACCATCACCCGCATCGATAAGGAGGTGGGGGTGCTATGAAAGTGGACCTTCATCTGCACACCACTGCCTCCGATGGACGCCTCAGCCCCGAGGAGATAGTTGAGCTCGCAGCAAGAAGGGGGCTGGGGGTTATCGCCATCACCGACCACGATTCTACAGAGGGGGTCGCCCCTGCTCTAAAGAGAGCCAAGGCATTCCCCGCCCTTTTTGTCATCCCGGGCGTCGAGATCAGCACCGATGTTCCTCACGGAGAGGTCCATATTCTGGGCTATTTCATAAACATCCACGCCGAGGAGCTAGGGAATATCCTGAGGAGGCTGCGGAATTCACGGCAGGAACGGGCCCAGGCAATGATCGCGAAGCTCAACGACCTTGGTATCTACATAGAGTGGAGGCGTGTCCTGGAGCTAGCGGGGGGTGGGTCGGTGGGGCGCCCCCACATCGCCCAGGCCATGTTTGAACGGGGTTACATACCATCGCTCCAGGAGGCATTCCTAAAGTATATCGGTGTCGGCGGCCCCGCCTATGCACCGCGGGAAAGGATGACCCCGGAAGAAGCAGTGAGGCTCATAGTCAGGGTTGAGGGACTGCCTGTGCTGGCACACCCTGCGGATATTGATGACCTTGAAGGGTTTCTCCGCCGGCTTGAGGCTGCTGGGCTTGTTGGGCTTGAGGTATATTACGACGGCTACCCCCAGAGGGTGATCGAGCAACTTGCCGGCATCGCCAAGAGTCACCACCTCATTCCGTGCGGAGGAAGTGACTATCATGGGGTTAAGGGCGGGGCAGAAACACCCATTGGCAGTGTCGCCATCCCCATAGATGCTGTAAAACAGCTCATGGCTCTGGCAAGTCCACGATGGGAGGTTTCAACATGGGCATCAATATTTTTAGATGGCGCAGCTTCCCGGTGAGCTTTAATAGCGAAGGGGTAATGCTATACGGAAAAATGCTTCTCCCTAAAGCTGAGAAGCCGCTGCCCTGTGTCATCCTTTGCCACGGCATGGGCTCAGACCACCGCACTATGAAGCCGAGCGCGGAAAGGCTTGCCCGAAAGGGAATAGCCAGCCTTCTTTTCGACTTTCGCGGTCACGGGAAGAGTGGCGGCACTTGCGATGACAACATAACCAAGGACATTCTAGCTGCCTCGGATTACTTAGCCCGCCATCCTGAGGTTGACCGCAAACGGATTGCCCTAGTGGGGCATAGTATGGGTGCCATGGCAGCAGTCCTTGCCGCCCCCGAGATGAATAGCCTGTGTGCTTTGGTTTCTCTCTCCTGTGCCTCTGGCGAGGATGTGCGCCTCCAGGATATCCTGCCCCTCCTCTCCCAAAAAATCGCCGAATTGGGAAGCAAGGTCGTTGAGTATCCTCGGCTTGGCCCCCCCTATTGGCTGGGACACCTTCATGGCGTCCTGGCATGGCTCTGGATGTGGCTTCGAGGCTATCGGGTGCGCATCGACCTGGAGAAGAGTCTGCCTCTTTTCTCGATGAGAGAGGGCATCAAAGCTGCCGTTCAGAGGATAAAGCCCTACCCCATCCTGTTTGTCCACTGCGAAGGGGATAAGGCGATCCCCTATCAGCACTCAATAAGGCTCTATGAGGAGGCTAAACCGCCGAAGGAGCTTTTGCTGGTCAAGGGTGGCTCCCACTCAACCCCCCTCTTCCCCGGCCGGGTGAGAAAGAGGTGGCTTGACTGGCTGGTCTCCGTTCTCAGCGGCGAAAGGGCAAGCCTTGACAACCCCCCACCCACCCCAATATAATTTCAAAAGAGGCGGGTGTAACTCAGCGGCAGAGTGCTTGCTTCCCAAGCAAGACGTCGTGGGTTCGAATCCCATCACCCGCTCCAAAGTGGACTCTAATAAATATCATCAAATCCCTAGCCCCTGGGAAAGACCCGGGGGTTTTTGGGCGCAGATAGCGAGGTGGCTGATACAGATATCAGGATGTGGTTGGCTACAAATCCGAGATTGATTGCTAATGACCCAGGGGAAAATTGGCATCGTAACCGATAGCACTGCTTGTCTGCCCAAGGAACTGGTGGAGTGGTATCATATTCTGGTACTGCCTGTGGAGCTTGTGTTTGGGGAGATGGTATACCGGGATGGGGTGGATGAAATCCCCAAGGGGTTCTATAAGCTCCTCGAAGAAGCTAGCGGTTCTCCCAAAACCGCTCCCCCTTCGCCAGCGACCTACCTGGAGGCTTACAAAAAGAAGGCAAACGATGGAGCTAGAGGCATCCTCTGCGTGACCATCTCATCCGGGCTGAGCGCCATGTACGACTCAGCACGGGCGGCTGCAGAGCTGGCCAGAGAGGCAATCCCCGAGATCAAGATCGAGGTGCTTGACTCAAGGAACTTGGCTATGTCGCAGGGGTTTATAGTTCTAGAGGCAGCCCGTGCTGCATCCCAGGGGCGAAGCCTTGAGGAGGTAACCAAAGTGGCAGAGAGCCTGATCGAGCGGCAGAACCTTATTTTCATGGTCGATACCCTCAACTTTATAGCAAAGTCAGGGCGGATGCCTCGGATAGCGGCTCAGGTTAGTTCCCTCCTTAAGGTTAAGCTCATCCTCACCATGTCCAACGGAAAGCTGGGCTTCCTCACCGCCACCAGAACCAAGCCACGCGCAGTAGAAAACCTTCTCCGCATAATGAGAGATAGAGTGGGCGGGAAAGGCCCACTCTATGTCGCCGTGATACACACTAGCGCCCCGGATGAAGCAGAGAGGCTTAAAGAGCAGGTCTCATCTCAGTTTGACTGCGCCGAACTCTACGTAACCGAGTTCACCCCCATAATGGGGGCATTCACCGGCCCCGGGGTGCTGGGGCTTGCCTTCTATAGCGGGGCTAAATGAGCTCCACCCTCCCCTCCCTCACCCTGAGCCTGAGCGCCTGGGCGAGAAATCCCGACTCGAATCGGTCAAGGTCAGTAGT
>DAOTXZ010000106.1:0-7897 GCA_034435115.1 Dehalococcoidia bacterium
GCGATGTTGAGCTTGTCTCTAGGTATGCGGACATTCTCCAGGTTGGAGCGCGCAATATGCAGAACTTTATCCTGCTGGAGGAGGTGGGGAGGTCGGGGAAGCCGGTGATGCTCAAGCGGGGAATGTCGGCAACCATCACGGAGTGGCTGCTTTCAGCGGAGTATATCCTCTCCCAGGGCAATCGCCAGCTCATGCTCTGTGAGCGTGGGATCAGAACCTTTGAGACCTATACCCGCAATACTATGGATATTAGCGCCATCCCCATAATTGAGAAGGTTAGCCACCTGCCGATCATTGCCGACCCCAGCCACGGCACTGGCAAGTGGTATCTTGTCGCCCCCCTCGCCCTGGCTGCAGTGGCGGCGGGGGCTGACGGGTTGATGATTGAGGTTCACCCCACCCCGGACTATGCCCTCAAAGATGGGGCGCAATCGCTCACCTTTGAAAACTTCCAGAGGCTGATGGCGCAGGTTATCCCCGTGGCCGCCTCGGTTGGTCGTAAGGTGGCGGCAAGGGCAATATAGTCCCTTCATCAGAAAGGAGGAAATCTTGACCCCTATAGTAGCTTGTGATACTATCTGCCAATAGAAAAGCGTGGGCGATGACTTTGGATTTCCTTTTGTTGAGGGAGATATGGGGGTAGAAGAGGAGCTTAGCAGGTTGGCGCCACAGGGTGAAACGGTGCTTACCATCGGGGTTTTCGACGGGGTTCACCTTGGTCATAAGCATGTTATTAGTCATGTAAGGAGGAAAGCAGAAAATCAGGGACTAGTTGCCGGTGTGGTCACCTTTCGTGAGCACCCCCGATTAGTGCTTCAACGTGAAACTGAACTGAGTTATTTGACCAGTCTTACGGAGCGCATCAGGCTTTTCGGGGAACTCGGTATTGAACTGATTGTGCCCCTCTCCTTCACCCTTGACCTTGCCAGGCTCAGTGCCCGTGAGTTTGTCACTTTGCTCAAGAGGTATCTTAGGATGGGGGCGCTGGTTGTTGGACCGGGCTTTGCCCTGGGGCGGGGCAGGGAGGGGGACGTTTCCACCCTTCGCTCCCTCGGCGAGGAGCTCGATTTCACCGTGGAGGTGGTGCCCCCCTTGATGGTGGAGGGGGAGGTTGTGAGCAGCACCTTGATCCGTAATGCTCTAGCCCGGGGTGACATGCTGAAGGTTGGAAGATTGCTCGGGCGCCCCTTCAGTTTAAGGGCTCAAGTTGGTCATGGGGTGGGGCGGGGGAGGGTCTTGGGCTTCCCTACCGCGAATCTAGAAATCGACCAGGGGCAAGCCCTCCCCGCTGACGGGGTCTACGTAACTAGAGCTCATATTGACCGGCGGGTCTATAAGTCGGTGACAAATATTGGGGTTCGCCCCACCTTCGGTGAAGGGCAGAGGACGATCGAGGTCTACATCCTCGATTTCGATGGCGACCTATATGCCCGTGAGCTCAGGATCGAGCTCGTTGAGCGATTAAGGGGTGAGATCCGCTTCGCATCTTTAGATCAGCTAAAGGAGCAGATTGCAAAGGACGTGGCGCAGGCGAGGGTGCTACTGGGATAAGAGGGAGATTATGGACGGTCAGGGGCTTCGATCGATTCTCAAGAGGGGGGTTGCCGAGATCATAACCCAGTCGGAGCTGGAGAGGCTCTTGGGTTCGGGGAGACCGCTCAGGCTGAAGCAGGGCTTTGACCCCAGCCGCCCCGACATCCACCTCGGTCATGTGGTGGGACTCAGAAAGCTGCGCCAGTTCCAGGAGCTCGGTCACCAGGTTATCCTCATCGTTGGTGACTGGACGGCTCAGATCGGAGACCCGAGCGGGGAGTCTCAAACCCGCCCCATGCTTTCCTATGAAGAGGTGTGTGCCAACGCTGAGACCTATATGAGACAGTTCTTCAAGGTGGTGGATAGAGATAGAACCCAGGTGAGGTGGCAGAGCGAGTGGTTCGGCAAGTTCGGCCTGGGCGATGTCTTCAGGCTCGCCAGTAGATTCACCGTCGCCCAGATGCTGGCGAGGGAGGACTTCCAGAAAAGATACGCCTCGGGTCGCCCGATCGCTATCACTGAGCTCCTCTACCCCCTGCTTCAGGCCTATGATTCGGTGGTCATCGAGGCGGATGTGGAGTTTGGGGGCACCGATCAGAAGTTCAATTGCCTTGTCGGGAGGGAGCTCCAGGCGATGGTCGGCCAGCCCCCGCAGCAGGTCTTCCTAGTTCCCCTCCTTGTTGGCACCGATGGAAGCCAGAAGATGAGTAAGAGCCTGGGGAATTATATCGGCATCGATGAGCCACCAAATGAGATGTATGGCAAGGTGATGAGCATCCCCGACAGGCTTATTATGAATTACTTTGAGCTCTTGACCGATGTCCCTGATGGGGAGCTTGAGGAGATGAGGGCTGAGCTTGAATCTGACTCAGTAAACCCTATGGTCTTGAAGAAGAGATTAGCCCGGGAGATTGTAGCCCAGTTTCATAACCAAAGCGCAGCGCAGGAGGCGGAAGAATACTTCACTAGAAGGTTTCAATTAAGACAGGTTCCGGAGGATGTGCCAGAGTTTGAAGGCATTGCATCTGCTATAGGCGGGGGTTTTTTTGAACTCTCTATTTCACCAGCTCTCCTTAAAGGAGGATTGGTGAGGAGTAAGAGCGACCTAAGGCGGCTCCTGGGGCAAGGGGCAATAGAGATAGATGGAAAGAAGGTCAGTAGTGATATAGTGCAAACATCAAAGCGAAGCATCACGGTGAAAGTGGGCAATCGTGGCTTTGTAAAGATTTCAATTGGCGATAAGGAAACTCAATCTATTGGGTGATTGTTTGGCGGCATCATCAGAGTCGGCAGGCGCTGCTTTGTCAGGATAGTAAACATCGATAAGAGATAGACATAAAAACTTAGCTTTGGGGGACTTATATGCAACTACGTATTCCAGGCCCAACACCAATCCCGGAGGAGGTACTCCAGAAGTTAAATAAACAGATGATCAACCACCGGGGGAAGGAGTTCGCTGAGCTAATCCATGATGTGACCCGAAGGCTCAAGGACCTGTTTCAGACCAAGGGGGATGTCTTCATCCTCACCGGCTCGGGGACGGGGGGGATGGAGGCTGCCGTTGTTAATACCCTTTCGCCCGGTGATAGGGTTTTGGTGGTGTCCAACGGCTTCTTCGGGGATCGGTTTGGAGAATTGGCAGAGCGTTTTGGGGCAGAGGTTAGCTGGCTTAGATTTGAGTGGGGCCTTGCCGCCGACCCCGAGGCAATACGCCAGGCCCTATCCCAGGACAACTCGATCAAGGCGGTGCTTGTCACCCATAACGAAACCTCAACCGGCGTCACCAATGACCTGGCATCCATTGCTAGAGTGGTGAGGGAGTTTGACAAGCTCCTCCTCGTTGATGCCATAAGCAGCCTCGGCTCGATCGACCTTCCGGTCGATGCCTGGGGCTGCGATGTTGTGGTTACTGCCTCCCAGAAGGGCTTTATGGTGCCTCCCGGCCTTGCCATGGTGAGCGTAAGTGACCGCGCATGGCAGGCTCATTCCCGGGCGAGGATGCCCCGATACTACTGGGACTTCACCCTGGCGAAGAGCTTTCTGGAGAGGAGGGGACAGACCCCCTGGACGCCAGCCCTCACTACCTTCTATGGGCTTATCGCCGCGCTCAAGCTGATGGAGGAGGAGGGGCTCCCCAATATAATAGCCCGCCATGCCAGGGTGGCGCGGAGGGCGAGGGAGGGGATAAAATCCCTGGGGCTCTCTCTCTTTCCACAGGAAGCCTTTGCCTCCAATACAGTCACTGCGGTGAGGGCTCCGGATGGGATCAACGTCAAGGAGCTTTTGAGAATCCTGAGGGAGGAGCACGGGGTTATCCTCGCCGGTGGGCAGGAGAGGCTTGAGGGGAGGATATTCCGCATCGGTCACTTGGGCTATGTGGAGGAGGCCGATATAGAGGAGGTGCTCGAGGCGCTCAGGGTGGCACTGCCCAAGGCAGCTTCACGAGTCACTGGCTAGGGGGATTTGAAAGAGGTTGTAGAGCATGAAGGTTCTGGTTGCTGATCCTATTGCTCAGGATGGAATAGATTATCTTAAAGCCCACGCTGAGGTGGACGTAAAAGTAGGCCTGAAGCCTGATGAGCTTATTGCTATCATCGGGCAGTATGATGCTCTGGTAGTGCGGAGCGAGACCCAGGTCCCGGCTCGTGTCATCGAAGCCGGGCAAAAGCTTCAGGTGATCGGGCGCGCCGGGGTCGGTCTGGACAATATCGATGTCGAGGCGGCGACGCGACATGGTATCGTTGTTGTTAATGCCCCGGCGGGGAATATCGTTTCCACTGCGGAGCATACCATCGCTCTTATGCTTGCTCTGGCACGCTATGTGCCGCAGGCTAACGCCCTCCTCAAATCGGGGGTATGGCGAAGGACGGGTTTCATCGGCGTTGAGCTGCGCGGCAAGACCCTCGGCATTATCGGGCTGGGCAGGGTGGGCTCGGAGGTGGCAAAACGAGCGAAGGGTCTCGAGATGCGCATTATCGCCCACGACCCATTTGTTTCGATCGACTATGCACGAGGCCTGGGGGTGGAGCTTGTTTCCCTTGAGGAGCTACTTCGGAACTCCGACTTCATCACCCTGCACATCCCTCTAACCGGGGCAACCAGGGGCATGATAGGGGCAAACGAGCTCAGGCTGGTGAAGCCTACGGTTCGTTTCATCAATTGCGCTAGGGGTGGGATAATCGACGAGGAAGCCCTTTTCAAGGCGCTCGAGGAGGGAAGAGTTGCGGGGGCTGCCATTGATGTCTTCACGGAGGAGCCCGCAGAGCATAGCATCCTCCTCAAGAGTGACAAGGTTATTGCAACCCCTCATCTGGCGGCCTCGACAGCCGAGGCCCAGGCTAGCGTTGCCATGGATGTGGCAGAGCAGGTCTTGGCGGTGCTTGAGGGCAAGCCCGCCCGATATGCAGTCAATGCACCTTGGCTCCCCCCAGAGATTGCCCCAGTGCTGGGACCATTCCTCGAAGTCTCCGCTCTGCTGGGGAGACTGGCCACCCAGCTCGCTGAGGGGCAGATGGAGACCATAATAGTCAAGTATGAGGGCGAGATCGCCACCTATGACACCAGTGCTCTGAAGGCAGCGAGCCTCGGTGGTTTGCTGGAAGGTATTAGCGATGAACGGGTCAACCTGGTCAATGCCAATATCATCGCCGCCAATCGGGGGCTCAGGATAATCGAACAGAAGGCTACCATTTGCAAAAACTATGGCAACCTGGTCACCCTGCAGGTGGGCACCACAGTGGGTACCACAACGGTGGCGGGCACCATAATGCGCGGCGAGCCTCATATTGTCCAGGTTAATGACTACTGGATTGACATCGTGCCCACGGGCGGCTACTGGCTATTTAGCGATCACCGTGACCGACCCGGTCTCATCGGGGCGGTGGGAACCATAACCGGAAATGCGGACATCAATATCAGTTTTATGCAGGTAGCCAGGCTCAAGCCCCGCGGTCAGGCGCTGATGGTTCTTGGGCTTGATGAGCCCCTTCGTGAGGAGCAAAGGCAGCAGATACTGGCAATCCCCGATGTTTATACCGCAAAGCTGGTGAAGCTGTGAGCTTGCTTATGGAAGAGCTGGAGAAGGTCAAGAAGAGGATCGAAGAGCTCCGGGAGCAGATCAATTACCATAACTACCGCTACTATGTGCTCGATAGCCCCGAAATAAGTGATGCTGAGTATGACCAGCTTATGAGGGAGCTCAGGAGGCTTGAAGAGGAGCACCCCGAGCTCATCACCCCAGACTCCCCGACCCAGCGGGTGGGGGCAGCGCCGCTTGAGGCATTCGGGATCGTTGAGCACCCCGTTCCGCTCCTCAGCCTGGGGAATGTCTTCTCCAAAGAGGAGCTTCTGGATTGGCATAGGAGGATATCGCGTCTTATTGGGGGGGAGGTTTTCAATTTCGTCTGTGAGCTCAAGCTGGACGGGCTTGCCGTCGCCTTGACCTATGTCGACGGCAGGTTCACCACTGGGGCCACTCGGGGCGATGGGTTGCGGGGCGAGGACATTACTCAGAACCTGAAGACGATAAGGAGCATCCCCTTAACCGTGCCCAAGGATGCCCCAAAGAGGTTTGAGGTTCGGGGGGAGGTCTATCTCTCCAAGACTGGCTTTCGGAAGCTGAACGAGGAGAGGGCAAATGCCGGTCTTTCCCTCTTTGCCAATCCCAGAAATGCCGCCGCCGGGTCAGTGCGCCAGCTCGACCCTCGCATTACAGCACAGCGCCCCCTGGATATCTATATCTATGGGCTCGGCTGGGCGGAGGGGGAGGTGCCTCAGACCCATTGGGAAACCCTGAACTATCTTAAATCCCTGGGCTTTAAGGTAAATCCTCATAATGCCTTTGTCGCAGATATTGAGGGTGTCGAGAGCTACCATCGGGAATGGCTTGAGAAGAGGGAGAGCCTGGAGTACGAAATTGATGGGGTTGTGGCCAAGGTTGATTCCATTGCCCTTCAGAACGAGCTCGGTGCTATTGGGCATGAGCCGCGCTGGGCAATTGCCTATAAGTTCCCCCCAACACAGGCAACCACCCGCCTTCTGGATATCGGCATAAGCGTGGGGAGAACCGGCACCCTTAACCCCTTTGCAATACTTGAGCCGGTATCCGTTGGTGGGGTGACTATAAAGCAGGCAGCCCTCCATAACGAGGATGACATCAGGAGAAAAGACATCCGGATTGGTGACTGGGTCATTGTGCAGCGTGCTGGGGAGGTTATCCCTCAGGTGGTTGGTCCCGTGGCGAGCCGGCGCACCGGCGGGGAGAGGGTCTTCGTGATGCCCTCCCGCTGCCCATCATGTGGGGCTGAGGTGATAAAGCCCGAGGGAGAGGCAATGAGCAGGTGTGTTAATGCCTCCTGCCCGGCTCAGGTCTGCGAAAACATCAAGCACTTTGTATCCCGCGGGGCTATGGACATAAGGGGGGTTGGGGAAAAGCTAGTTGTTGCCCTGCTTAAAGAGCGTCTCATTGAGGATGCCGCTGATCTCTATTTCCTAAAGGATAAACGTGACCGTCTTATGGATATGGACAGGCTAGCCGAGAAGAGCATATCCAATATACTCTCCGCCATCGAAAAAAGCAAAGAAAGACCCCTCTCCAACATTATATTTGCCCTTGGCATCCGCCATGTCGGGGAGGAGATAGCGGAGATACTGGCCGGCTATTTCGGCAGCATGAGCCGGCTTCAGAGCGCCTCGTTTGAGGAGCTTACCTCCATCCCCACAATAGGCCCCAAGATAGCGGAAAGTGTGGTTGCCTTCTTCCGGCAGGAGCAGAACCTCAAGGTCATTGAGAAGCTGAGGAGGGCGGGGCTTAAGAATCTTGAAAAACTTGAGGCCGAGCCATCTGAGGTGAGGGAGCTCCCCCTCTCGGGTCAGGAGTTCGTCATCACCGGTCGCCTTGGGGCATTCCCCAGGCATGAGGCGGAGGCACGGATCAAGAGGCTTGGGGGGGTGGTGGGCTCAAACGTGACCCGGAAGACAAGCTACCTTGTTGTTGGCGAGGAGCCGGGCTCCAAATTACAGAAAGCGCAGGCATTGGGGGTAAGGCTCCTCAGTGAGGGGGATTTCCTGCGCCTTCTTGAAGAGGCGGGCGGATGACCTTTTATAGCTAGAAGGAGGACCTGATGTCGGTAAGGATTATCATGGAGAGAAAGATCAAGGAAGGGAAGGAGCTGGAACTAGCCCGCCTTCTCCGTGAGTTGAGGGCCAAGGCACTCCACCAGCCGGGCTATATCTCAGGGGAGACGCTCGCCGCTGTTGATGACCCCTCCGTCCGTATTGTGCTCAGCACCTGGCGTGATGTCGATGCCTGGAGGGCGTGGGAGAACCACCCCGAACGATTGAAGATTTTGTCCCAAATTGAGCC
>DAOTXZ010000107.1:0-4845 GCA_034435115.1 Dehalococcoidia bacterium
CCCTTGTTGACGGGGTAAAGCTGCACAAGCTGGAGAGCCTTAACCTTTATGGCTCTATGGATAACGCATGGGCTCAAAAGCCATCTCGAGCCCTCAGCCTTCTTAACCTGTATGAGCTTGGGGCGACCGCCTTGGGCATGTTCCCCGAGATGCTGACCTTCAGCATCAGGGCTTACCTCAAGCTGAGAAGGCTTCTGCCACACCAATTTGACATAATCCATGACAACCAGACCCTAGCCTATGGACTCCTTCTTATGAAATCCCTTGGCATCCCCCTCGTTGCCACGGTGCATCACCCCCTCCCCATCGATCGGGATGCCGCGCTGGCTCAGGCGGAGAGCTTCTGGCAGAAGCTTGAGGCGGTCATGTTCTACCCCCTTTTTATGCAGCATGTCGTCGTCAGGGGAATGAGCCGGGTAATAACTGACTCTGAAAGCTCTGCCACGACAATCCGTCGCACCTTTAAGGTGAGAGACGATAGGATTAGGGTTATCTATCCCGGGGTTGACACCAATATCTTCAGGCGAAGAGACGGCGAAAGAAAGGAGAAGGGCGGCATCATAGTTGTTGGCAATACCGAGGATAGAAAGAAAGGGATACTCTACCTCCTGCAAGCACTTCAGCTCCTGAAGGGTGACCTTGATGTGAAGCTTACCATTGTTGATCAGGGTGGGCCGGATGCAAAATTCGTCAATAGTTTAATCAGGAGGTATGGGCTTGAGGGAATGGTCCGTTTCACCGGAAGGATAAGTGCTGAGGAGTTAGCAAGTCGCTATTCAGCGTCAGAGATAGCGGTTACTGCCTCTGTTTATGAGGGCTTCGGTCTTCCTGCGGCTGAGGCTATGGCATGTGAGGTGCCGGTGGTTGCCACCACGGCTGGGGCGCTGCCCGAGGTGGTTGAGGATGGGAAGACGGGGATATTGGTTCCCCCGGCTGATGCCACTGCATTGGCGGGGGCGATAAAAAGGCTTTTGGGGGATGAGGTTCTTAAGCGAAGGTTGGGGGAGGCGGGGAGAAGGCGCGTTGAGAGGTGCTTTAGCTGGAGGGAGACAGCCAGGAAAACGATAGAGGTTTATGAGGAAGCCAGGCTAGAGTATAGGTCTGGGGGTGCACCTTAGGACTATTACATCGCTCCTAGTGGGGAATCTGCGGGCTAACTTATCTAGAAGATTCAATATGACGGTTGAGAGACCCCTGGGTAGTATCTCCAGTAGCCTTCCCCAAAGGGGAACTCCCCAGAGAAACGAGACTCCGATGGCTTTTTCAAACTCAAGATAGCCGTCAACAAAGTGCCTTAGCATGGGATAGTTAAACCTATATGTATGGTCGTGTGGCATCTCCCAGGGTTTCCCTCTTCTCTCTCCAGGAAGTAGCCGTGTTATCGGGTATAAAGCCTCTCCCAGCTTACAGCTCAGGCTGTCGAAGTTGGCGATGGTGAATACTGCTTTTCCCCCTGGTTTGAGAACCCTGGCTATCTCCGCCATAGTCTTAGCCGGATCGATGAAGTGATCAAGGGAGCCCTTACACATGACCTTATCTAAGGAGTGAGCCTTAAACGGCAAGCCCTCCCCTATCCCCTGAACCAAGGCTACCTTTGTATTACTTTTCTCAATCAGGCTCCTTGCCTTCTTCATCATTACTTTTGAGGGATCAAGGCCGATCGCCTTGCCCCCCATTTCTGCTAGCTTTATTGCGTCGGTGGCTCTCCCGCAACCCAGGTCTAAAACTATCTCGCCAGGAGCGGGGGAGAGCATCTTGAAAGTCGCCTCCCCCATACGCTCAAACAAAAACACCGTATCAGGATAGACCGGTGGATTTAGCACGCCCCCATCATCCCAGGCAAGGTCGACCCTTCTCCCCACGGTCAGCTTCCTTTCCTTTGGTACCTCGCTTTCCCTTCTTCGTACAGGTCTCCTCCATAGATGTCATTTATAACTATAGCGGGGAAGTCCTCAACCTCAAGTCGCCGGATCGCCTCCGCCCCAAGCTCTTCATAGGCGACCACCTCTGACCTCTTGATTGACCTTGCCACCAGTGCACCAGCCCCCCCGATGGCGGCAAAATAGACCGCCTTATGCCTCTTCATTGCCTCCTTCACCGCTGGAGAGCGGTCCCCCTTCCCAATCATCCCCTTTAGTCCCTCCTCGATAAGGCGGGGGGAATACATGTCCATCCGTCCGCTTGTGGTGGGTCCCGCAGAGCCGATGACTTGCCCCGGCCTGGCGGGGGAGGGACCCATATAGTAGATTACCTGACCTTTAATGTCGAAAGGGAGCCTCTCACCCCTTTCAAGGGCTTCTATCATCCTCTTATGGGCAGCATCGCGGGCTGTATAAATGACACCGGTGATTAAAACCTGATCTCCTGCCCTGAGCTTCTCAATAACTTCATCATTTAGCGGTGAGGTGATTTTCTGCATTTCGTCCTCCAGCTCTTTGACCTATAGCTTAAGTCTTCGACTGCTTTGCGGTGAACTCGGGCACGGGTAGCTTTGGCTTGATCTCGGCGGGTGGTGGGGCAAGGGGGGCGGGCTTCCTTTCCCTGCTTAGTCCGAGGCTCCGAGAGACCACCGTTCTCTTCAGGAGTTGCACTGCCAGTGCCGGGTCCACGCCTTTAGGACAGGCCTGGGAACAGGCACCGGCGAGGTGACAGAGCCAAACTCCGTGGGGAGAATCGACCTCCTTGATCCTCTCCCCGGTATTTGCATCTCTATTGTCGGCACAATATCGGTAGGCCTGGGCCAGTGGCTCGGGACCTAAGAATAATCTATCAGTAGCCACCGTGGGGCAGGCTGCCATGCAGATTCCGCACTTGGTGCAGTAAGCGAACTGGAGATAGTCCTCTAGCTCTTTGGGAGACTGTAAGAATTCGGCTGTCGGCGTCTCGACCTCCTCATTGTCAGGCCTCATTATATATGGCTTAATGGAGCTGTGCTTTTCGAATAGGGGAACCAGATCAGCCACCAAATCCTTGATTACGGGGAAATTGGGTAACGACCTTATCTCCAGAGTCTCCTTTCGTAGCTCCTCTATTGGAGTGTGACAGGCAAGCCTTGGCAGACCATTGATCAGCATGCCACAGGAGCCGCAAATGCTCATTCGGCAGGAGGCTCGGAAGGTAAGGGTGCTATCTATATTCTCCTTGATATACAAGAGCCCATCAAGCACCGTCATCCCATGGTGAAAGGGTATGATAAACTTCTCCAAATAGGGGGCTCGATCGCGATCGGGGTCATATCGCTGGACTCTAAAACAGAGCTTCTCTATGCCCCATTCTCTCCTTTTTTGTGTCGTCAAGATTGCCTCCTTTGTTAATATGCACTTATAGGGATATAAACAGCATAGGCGAAGAGCGCTATCCCAATGATCACCAGAACCCAGTTAAGCATCCTGATTGCCCCAGGTGGCAGGGAGAGCTCTGAGACGATCCCCCTTAGTCCATAAAGACCATGGTAAAGGGCGACAGCAAGGAAAACAATATAGAAGGCGAGCCAGCCAGCGCTAGCTGCCCTCTCTGAGACTGAGCTCCAGGCGGTCATATCACCGGCTTCAACCCCCAAAACTCTGAGGATGTCATCGAGATGCAGGAGGACAAGGTGTGTTGCCAGCAGGAAAAAGCTAGCAACAGCAGTTACATATTGCAGGAGCTTCAAATAGACTTCGCGCATATTGCCTCCTTGCCTTCTTACACCAGAAAGTCGATGAAAATAATCGCCAACAGAGCCACCATTAACGCCACCATGCCCAGCACGATGGAGCGCTTCTTTTGTAGAGAATCGACGTAGGGATAGACGGGGGGCTTTGGATGTCCCATCAGGAATCCCAGTTGCTGCAATAGGAGCCTTGCCCCGTTTATGGCATGAATGACAAAGGCGGCAAGAACAAGATATTCGAGCGCCATTATAACAGGGTTATCGAAGGTCGCCATAAGGCTTGTCCATGTCGCCTCCCCGCCGAGGCGAAACCCATTCATGGCAAGGTGTAAGGCGGCATAAAGTAAAAGACCGAGCCCGGTTATTCGTTGCAGGGTGTAAAGATAGCGCTCCAGGCGGTAGTGCCTTGGCCACACCCAGCCCTTTAGCCCCTGATAGTTCGCTAATGGCTCTCTGCTTCTCTTTGGCACCTTCATCGCTTAATACTTCCTTTCCACCGGCTTCCACATGGTTATGGTAACCGGAATGTAATCTAACCGCGGCCCCTCCGGAGTCCAATAGGCGAGGGTGTGCTTCAGCCAGTTGACATCATCCCGCTGGGGGAAATCCCGCCTTGCATGGGCGCCGCGAAACTCGGTGCGAGCCAGCCCTCCGGCTACAATCACCTCAGCCAGGTCCAGGAGGTTTCTCACCTCCAAGGCAGCAAGAAGGTCGGTATTATAGACTCGACTCCTGTCCCTGATACTGATGTGTTGTGCCTGCTCCTTCAGGTCCTTTATCTTCTGGAGTGCTCGTTTCAGACCATCACCAGTGCGGAAAACAGCAACATCCCTATCCATCACCCTTTGCAACTCCTTGCGGATGGCGTAGAGATTCTCTCCGCCGTCCCTGTGAAATGATCCGAAAAGCAAGGCTTCTTCCTCTCGTATCCTCTCCTTAGTGATTTGTGGCAGAGCCTTCTGCCTCTTGGCGTAATTTGCTGCTTTCTCACCGGTGATCTTTCCCCAGACCAGACACTCAGCGGTGGAATTGGCGCCCAGGCGATTAGCGCCGTGCACCGAGACACAGGCTGCCTCCCCGGCGGCCCAGATACCCTCTACCTGTGTGGCGCCGTCGATATCTACGTGAATGCCACCCATAAAATAGTGGGCTGCCGGGCGCACCGGTATCGGTTCATATATGGCTGTCTCTTA
>DAOTXZ010000108.1:0-10498 GCA_034435115.1 Dehalococcoidia bacterium
GGCTAAGGCTCTCCGCTTTTCCTCCTCAGATATATGGGGGTCATCGAGCCTGAAGCTCTCCACCTTCCCCCGGACATATGCCCGGTAGCACTTATAGAAATCAAGAAGCTTCAGAAGTTCCCGGTCGCCGGAGAACTCAACATAGGCACCCACAAAGCTTCTTGATAGCTCAGGATGACGATGAAAGTCCAAATCCATAGCCAGAAAGGCGACCTCCGCCGCTACATCAGAATACCTGAAGCGCTCATTAAATTCAATACAGTCAAATATATAGATGCCGTCGGAGAAGCACACATGAGCTGCGTGCAGGTCACCGTGGCAGTCCCTTATCCTGCCCTCCTTCACCCTTTTATTGAACAAGGAGGCATTTTTCTGGATAAAGCTACTTACATAGTCCTTCAAACTCCGGTACTGCTCTTTTGATATGGATATGTCGACGTACTTCTCGGTCTGCTCGAAGTTCTCATCGTTATTCTTTCTAACTATCTCAAGACCGCCATATTTGCCTATCTCCTCGCTCGTCTCAGCCCTCTTGTGAAAGTGGGCAAGTCTCTCCGCCACCTCCCCCACCATCCCCTTGGTGACCCTCCCCTCCTCAAGCAGTCGATCCATCATTCTCTCAGCGGGGAGCTGACGCATCTTCACTGCGTATTCAACAACCTCCCCCCTCCCACCAATCGAATATTCATCCCCTTTCCGGGTGATCCTCACCACATCGAGATAGACACCGGGGCAGAGACGTCTGTTTAGCTCAAGCTCCCTCACACAGAAGAACCTACGCTTCTCCAGGGTGGTATAGTCCAAATAGCCGAGGTCAACCGGCTTTTTGACCTTATATACATAGTCACCGGTCAGGAAGATGAAGGACATCTGGGTCTGCTCAAGCTTTATCTCCTTGGGGCTTTCAGGGTATGCTTTCGGGGTTAGTAGCGCCTTGACTAGCGGGGGTAGCTCCGGCACGGCTATCACCTCCACCTCATAAATCCCCCACCCCACCTCGGCACCCCGTTATCCATATCTATTGCCAGAATCATCCCCTCCGGGTCTTCCTCCTCAACTCTCCTCGCCTCCTCCACCATCCGGCGACAGTTTACGCAGAAAGCAGCCCCCTTCCTGTCGGTGTCAAGCAGACTATTGGAGAAATACATTATGCAGCGTGCATCTCGACAGTGCCCCAGTCCATAGGTGTGACCCAGCTCGTGAATAGCCTCCTTTACCACCCTCTCTAATGAATAGCTTATCATCACGAGGAAGACCATAGTAATCCTGCCTCAAGCGACAGAGAGAGACGATCCCCACTTTCGAACCGGGGTCTGCCATGCCAAAGACGAAGCTTAAATCTGGCACAAATAGGTCTACATCCACGATCCCCAGTATCCTCCCCCTCCGACCTGCCACCCCTGATGGTATCGACTAGAATCTCTGAATGGTATTGCCTCCTTTTCGGATCATAGGCATGGTCTATTCGGTCGAACTTCTCCCCGACCTCGACCTGGCAGCCAAAGACCTCCCCCAGCCTCTGGCTCAACTCATCCGGTATCCCGGGCTCAACGCCGCCGATGGGTCTAAGGGTTATCCTCACCAGCCTTTGCCCCCTTCAGCCACTCTGATACCTTCACCAGAGCCTCATCTCGGTTCATCCTTGTTACCAAAACCAAAGCCACCCTTGGGTCACGCTTGATCTCATCAGAGAAGGGATGGGGGTTTAGCATGATCGTTCTCAAAACCATCTTGCTGCTACTCACTGCCTCCAGCACCGCCTCTCTAAAAGAGGGTGAAAAAAGCTCCATCTTGCCGATCTCATCGATAATCACGAGGTCACATTCTCGGAGCGCCCGCCTTATGGCTCGGACCCCCACCCTGTCCAGGCCTTCGACATCGACACCATACTTACTTACGCGATACGGGCTGTGGATATTGACGTGGGCAAGGATAGTGCTTTCCCCATCCAGGGTGATGAGCCTGAACCCCTGCCTTACCCCACCGATCCGTATCTCCTCGGTATAGAAACCTCCCGCCTTCCCTTCAAACCTGCCCAAGACCTCCTTTATAAGGGTAGTTTTGCCCGTCCCCGGTCTGCCGGTAAGAAGATAGGCTCTCTTCACCGATCATCTCGTATTATGACCTATGGGCTGCTCGAGAGATTTGGAGCCTCCTCTTCTCCTTGAGCCTCCTGATTCGCTTTCGATGCTTGAGCTGGGCTACTCGTTTTCTCTTATTCAACGCTCATCTCCACTATGACCCCAAGACCCTTGCTGCCTTCTTGAGCAGGGTTGGGATGTCCAAAAAGGCGGGGCACCTTTCAGTACAGGATAGACATTCGGTGCAAAGATTGACCTTCTCCCTATGATATTGCTGGAACCTCTCTTTGGCAAGCCCCCTTAGTCCGTACTGGTCATGAAACACCCAGAGCCGGAAGACCTCTCGAATATCGATGCCCTCCTCACAAACCGGCAGACAGTAGCCGCACCCCGTGCAGAAGGTGTATCCCGCGCTCCTCGCCCTTTCCTTTAGCCTGGCCGCCTCCTCGAGGGCCATAAATTGGGGGAGATAACCAAGGGGAACATTCTGTTCCACCTGGGTAATCTCCCCCATCCCCACCACAGCGGTGGCGATATACCTATTGCTCAGTACAAAGCGCAGTGCCTCCGCCGCGGTGCTTATCGCCTTCTCCGCTACGTGAAACTGGGCTACCTCAGGGAGAATGGCGAGATACCCCCCGCCGAGTGGCTTCATCGCGGCTATTCCTATATCCAGCTCGGCGGCCAGGGGGAAAAGCTCCTCGTCCGCCCCGTCATTGGCAAGGTTATAGACCGGCATGATGACATCGAATTCCCCGCTCTCTATCGCCTTTGCCAGCACCCTGTTTTGATGCCCGCTGATCCCAATAAAGCGAACCTTACCCTCCCCCCTTGCCTCCCTCATCGCCTCAAGGGCACCACCCCTCCTCAAGCACCTATTGAGGTCTTCCTCATGATCAACGGAGTGGACAAAAATAAGGTCAAGCCTATCGACCTTCAGTCGGCGCAGGCTCTCCTCGATGCTCCCCAGGACTTCCCTCTTGGTGCGAAAATGGCTCTTAGTGGAGATAAATAGATTATCCCTTGCCCCCTTGATCGCCTCACCAATCTTGTCCTCGCTATCTGCATAGGAGCGGGCGGTATCGATAAAGTTTACTCCAAGCTCGATAGCCCTTTTTACCACTGCTATCGCCTGCCCCCAGGGCTGATACTGGATAGCGATGCCCCCGAGCCCCACAACAGACGCCTCAAAATTTGTCCTTCCCAGCCTTCGCTTCAACACAAAAACTATGCCTCCCCAAAACGCCGTTTTCGAAATTCCTTGGAAAGCGCTGCGGTGAGCTCCAGTGCCCATTCTGCCGCCTCCCTGGAGAGCGACCCCAGCCCACAGGAGGGGGTGATGAGAGAGCGCTGGGCCAAGTGGTGGAAAGGAATACCCCTTCTATCGAGCATCCCCATCGCCTCCTCGAGGCGATCGATGAGGCTTGAAACCGTCTCCCTACCCAGTGCCCCCTCCTCAGAGGGGACGATGCCCCAAGCGATTATCCCGCCCCGCTCAAGGAAGGCTTTAACCTCGTCGGGGTAGAGGCTCAAGAGGCTGGCATAGTTATAAGCATCTAGGCTAAGAATATCGGCTGAGGTGGCAAGAAGAATCGACCAGTCGGTATTGCCACAGCAATGAACCCCTTTAAGCCCGCCGATGCCTTGAAAAACCTCCTCAAGGAGGGTGATCACCTGCTCCCGGGAGAGGGAGATAAATGCCGAGCCGAAGGAGGCCATATAGGGCTCATCGACAAAGATAATGGTGTTTGGAGAGAGGGTATTCAGCCTCCTCTCCTGCCAGGAAGCCTTAAGGCGGAGGTGTTTTGCCAGGGCATCGGCGAGAACTTCATCATAAAGCACGGCGCGGCGAGCCTGGTCGGTCACCGTAAGTCCGAAGCTTATGGGGCCAGTTATCTGACCTTTGACCGCAATGGCTGATTTTAGCTCGGTTGAGAGCAAAGTATGAAGCCCCGCTGCGTGAGCTGGGCTTATAGCATAATCGTCCACAATATTGCCCAGATAGGCGAGGTAAAGTCTTTCCAGAGCCTCATCGAGGTCTTGTGAACGATCAACATAGATACGCTCCCCCCTAACCACCACTCCGGGGAACCCCTCGCCGAACTGAGCATACATGTTCTCCAGAAAAGAGCGCCTGGGTAATTGCGGCCAGGCGGGGATGGCGGGAAGATACCTGAGCACCAGCGAGCACGCCTCCTTGGGATCGATGTGGGGCAGGCTCCCGATAGCGGTGGCAAGGCATTCGGGCTCAAAATCTCCTCTCTTCACCATATCCCCCTAATCAATATATTTCCCGATTAGAAGTGCCAAATCCCTCTTAACCCGCTCCGGGATTAGCTCCCGAGCGGTGATAATGGCGTCCCTGAGCGCATAGGCACAGCCACACTGCCTCACCTGGGGGAGGCGGGTGGCAGCCGTCTTTATAATCTTCTTGGCAGTGTCAACATTGTGCCGAAGATTGGAGAGCACCATATCGATGGTTACCGATTCATGGGCTTCATGCCAGCAGTCATAATCGGTGACACAGGCAACGGTGGCATAGCAAATCTCAGCCTCCCGCGCCAGTTTAGCCTCAGGGAGAGCGGTCATCCCGATGACGCTCGCCCCCCAGGAACGATAGAGGTTTGACTCCGCCCTGGTGGAGAAAAGGGGTCCCTCCATCACCACGTAGGTTCCACCTTTGTGCACCCTCGCACCGACACCTAGAGCCGTTTCATAGAGAATCTCGCTCAGGCTGGGGCAGAAGGGATCGGCAAAGGTGACATGAACTACTATGCCACCACCAAAGAAGCTATTCACCCGGCTCCGGGTGCGGTCGATGAGCTGGTCGGGAATTACCAGGTCAAGCGGTCTTATCTCCTCCTTAAGGCTTCCCACGGCGCTTATGGAGATGATCCACTCAACGCCGAGGGATTTCAGGGCATAGATATTGGCTCTTGCCGGGAGCTCGGTGGGGCTGATGCGGTGCCCCCTGCCATGGCGGGGGAGAAAAGCAATCCTCACCCCCTCTAGGGAGCCGACGATGATGGCATCGCTTGGCTCACCGAAGGGGGTAATTGGCTTTACCTCCTCGATCTCGGTCATCCCCTCTATCTCATAGAGTCCGCTCCCGCCGATAACCCCGATTTTTGCCTGTGGCATATATACCTCCTCATACTGCAGTGCATATCGCTCATAGTGAATAGCAAAGTCCAATAAGCCACCCTACTAATGCGACGAAGTAGAAATAGATGAAAATCCCTCGCACTGAATCTATATTAGCTTCCTCAGCCCCTCCCCATAGGGCTCCCTCACAATCCCCCGCTCCGTAATTATAGCAGAGACATAGCGGTGGGGGGTTATGTCAAAGGCGGGATTCTTGACCCCCACCCCCTCCGGGGCAATCCTCACCCCCCGTATTTGGGTCACCTCATCCTCGCCCCTCTCCTCAATGGGTATTCTATCTCCCGAGGGCAAAGAGAGGTCTATAGTGCTTGTGGGGGCAGCAACGTAGAAAGGGACACCGTTCTCATGGGCGAGGACAGCTATACTATATGTGCCGATCTTATTGGCAACATCGCCATTTAAAGCAATTCTATCGGCGCCCACAATCACACAGTTGATCTCCCCCCGACTCAAGAAATACCCGCTCATCGTGTCTGCGATCAGGGTAAAGGGGATTCGGTATTTCATAAGCTCCCACGTGGTAAGGCGGGCTCCTTGAAGCATGGGGCGAGTCTCACCCACGAAGACATGGATATTCTTTCCCTGCTCCCCGGCCATCCTGATCACCCCGAGCGCGGTGCCGTAGCCTGCCGTTGCCAGAGCCCCGGTGTTGCAATGGGTCAATATACAAAAGCCGTCCTTCACAAGCTCGGCGCCGTAGACGCTGAGCCTCAGGTCTGACTCTTCCCCCTCACCCTGTATCTTTTTCGCCTCGGCGGTGAGGGCGGCTTTAGCCTCAGACACATCCGGGCAGGATAAAGCCACACCCCTCATCCTCTGAAGCGCCCAAAAGAGGTTTACTGCCGTGGGTCTTGTGGAAGCGAGAACCCGACAGATGCTTTCCAGCTCGGTAAGGAATGCCTCTTTAGAACTGACCTTTATCCCCTGCGCCCCCAGTGCCACCCCGTAGGCGGCGGCGATGCCGATGGCGGGGGCACCGCGAATCCGCATCTCCTTTATCGCCCGAGCCACCTCGCGGTAGTCGGAAAGCTCAAGATAGACCTCCTCCCAGGGGAGCCTGGTCTGGTCAATGAGCCTGACTTTGCCCGAGACCCATTCTATTGTTCCGAAGTCTCCCCTCATATTAACCGTCTCGCCTCCTCACAGTCGAGGCCGCAGCTTTCCAAAAACCCAGAATTGCCTTCCTGCTCAGCCTGCCTCCTCGCCTCCGGGCGGTGTTTCTGATACTCATGGGCATCGATACATGACCTTGCTCTTACCATTGAATAGTAGCAGAGGTCACAGAGTATTCTAAGCGGTCTTCTCTCCTCCACCTTGGTCACCCGATTATCTTAAACGCCATAACATCCACCAGCCCCTTATCGGTCAGCCTTAGCTCTGGTATAACCGGGAGGGCGACGAAGGAGAGGGTGGAGAATGGGGAGGGGAGAGAGCATCCCAAGTCGCCTGCCAGCCGCTCAAGTGACTCAAGCCTATCCACCACCGTCTCAAGCGGCTCAGTGGATAGGAGCCCGGCGATGGGCAGCGCCAGGGAGCCAAGAATCTTGCCACCGGAGGCAATGACAAGCCCGCCACCCAGCCTCTCCACCACCTTGAGGCAGAGATGTATATCCTCATCGTTTGTCCCCACACAAATGATGTTGTGGGAGTCATGAGCGATCGATGAGGCCATCGCCCCACTCTTTAGTCCAAACCCCTTCACCAGCCCGCGACCTATATTTCCTGTCGCCCGGTGCCTCTCCACCACCACAAGCTTGAGGATATCCCTTTCAACCTGGGGGAGAACGAAGCCATCCTCGATCCGAACCTCTTCGTCCCTCCTTCTGGTTATTATCTGAGCGGGGACGACCTCGATAACGGGGAATGTCTTCCCCCGGGCGGGAATCCTGAGCGCCTCGATGGGGAAGGGCTTAACATTCATTGTGTGAGTCATTCTTTCGTCACTTATTTGCGAACTGGAAAAGAGAGGTTTACCGTCTCTGGCAACCAGACGCCCCTCATAGAAGACCATCTCGATATTGAGGCTAAATAGGTCATCAATGACGATAAGGTTGGCAGAATAACCGGGCGCCACCGCCCCCACCCTCCCCAGCCTGAAGTGCTCGGTGGTATTTATGGTAGCCATCTGGATGGCGCGCACGGGGGCAAGCCCCAGCCCGATCGCCTTTCTCACCACCCCGTCAATATCGCCATCCCTCCGTAGATCAGCGCAGCTTCGGTCATCGACGACAAAGAAGCACCTTTTGTAGGTCTGGTCGGTGACAAGCGGCAGGAGAGCCTCCAGATTCTTCTCCGATGAGCCCTCCCTGATCATAAGATACATGCCTCGCCTGAGCTTCTCACGAGCCTCCTCAAGGGTGGTTGACTCGTGATCGGAGGAGATGCCGGTTGCGATGTAGGCATTAAGCCCCCTCCCACTAAGTGAGGGGGCATGTCCGTCGATGACCTTTTGCTGCGACGAGACGATCTTTCTCAACACCTCCTGATCAGAGCTCAAAACGCCGGGAAAGTTCATCACCTCCCCCAGCCCGATGGCCTCCTCCCATCCCAGAGCGGTCTCAATATCCTCATGGGAGAGGGTTGCCCCCGAGGTCTCAAGTGATGTCGCCGGGACACAGGAGGGAACCATAAGATAAAGGCGGAGCGGCAGACCGCGGGCGGAGTCCAGCATAACCCTCATCCCCAAAAGCCCTGCCACATTGGCAATCTCATGAAGGTCGGTCACCACTGCCGTTACCCCGCGGGGCACCACCGCGCGGGCATATTCACCAGGACTGAGCATCGAGCTCTCGAGATGGACATGCCCGTCAATAAGCCCGGGGGCGAGGTATCTGCCCTTCAGGTCGATAACCTCCCTGCCCCTGTGATAGTCGCCGATCCCGACAACCCTTCCCTCAAAAATAGCCACATTGCCCTGCTCTATCTCAGCGGTGAAAGTGTTGACTATTCTGGCATTGGTGAGAAGAAGGTCCGCCTCGGCTTCGCCCTTCGCTACCGAGACCAAGCTCTCAAGGTTCATTTCTCCTCCAGCACGCATATATCAGGCAGGTAGCGGAACTTCTCATCGAAGTCAATGCCGTAGCCAACAACGAACTTATCGGGGATGGTGAATCCCAGATAGTCAATGGGAACATCTACCTTGCGACGGGAGGGCTTGTCAAGAAGGGCACAGAGCTTTAAGGAGGATGGCCTTTTGCTACTCAGGTAGTTGAGGAGGAGGCTTGCACTCAGCCCGGTATCAACGATGTCCTCAACGACCAGAACATCCCTTCCCTCAACAGGCATTCCCACTTCACGCACCACTCTCACCTCCCCGGCGCTCTCCTTTCTCCCCCGCCCATAGCTTGATAGCTGGACAAAGTCCACCTCGAGGGGGATATTCAAAGCCCTCACCAGGTCAGCGAGGAAAACAAAGGAGCCCTTAAGGACACCGATAAGGAGGGGATTCTTCCCCCGATAGTCCCTCCTGATCGCCCCCGCCAGCCTCCTCACCGCATCACTCACCTCACCTCTGCTGATGATGATTGTGAGGCTTTGAGAAGGAGCCAAGGGGAGCCCCCTCTCGTAAGCTAAGACCGCCTCACCGGGCTCGTAGACAGGGCATACTTCGCCGGGTTGGGTCGGCGGGAAGACACAGTAGTCGAGGTGCATCCCGGGAAACCATCCAGGCTTCTCACCATGCTCAAGCTCGCAGTAGCAAACCAGCTCGTCCGTCTCGTCGAGAAGCGCCAGGTGGTGGGCACAGGTATTACATTTCCCAGTACGAACCATTGGCCTGCCATAATCCCCTAACATCTCTCCCCCTTAAACCCCGCTGAGGTGATTATAGTTTGAACGGCTAACATTGTCCAGAGAAGGGACAAAGGTGGCTTATCTGGGGAGAGGTAATATAAAGGGCACACCTGTAGCGGGGTGGCGCTGAACCTTCACCAAAGCGGAGAAGACCGCTGATATGATCTCCTCGGTCAGAACCTGAGCCGGGGCTCCCTCAGCGAAGATACGCCCCTCCTTGAGCAAGACCAAGCGGTCGAAGTAGAGGGCGGCGAGATTGAGGTCGTGCATTGCTCCGACAACCGTGAGTCCCTTTCTATTGAGCGACCTCACCAGCTCCAGTATCTCAACCTGATGGTTTATGTCGAGGTGTGCCGTGGGTTCGTCGAGCAGCAGAATCTTCGGCTCCTGGGCAAGGGCCATAGCCAGGATCACCTTCTGCTTCTCCCCACTGCTCATCTCATTAAACTGGCGTCCCTCAAACTCACCTATCCCGACAAGCCCCATAGCATGCTCCACCACCCTCCTATCCCTATCCCCCTCCTCACACAGGGGCCTCGAGAAGGGGGTTCTCCCCAGCATCACCACCTCCCTTACGGCGAAGGCAAATGGTATGTGAAACTCCTGGGGAACAACAGCGACCCTCTGGGCTATCGACCTTCGCTTGAGCCTCCTCAGGTTCTGACCGTCGAGATGGATCTCACCCCTTGTGGGATGCAAAACGCCGCTCAAAAGCTTAATTAGGGTGGTCTTACCCGAGCCATTCGGCCCAACGAGGCCAACCATCTCCCCCGCCTCTATTGAGAGGTCAATATCGCTCAGGGCAAATCCATCGGAATAGGCAAAAGAGAGGCCCTTGATTCTGATAGTTTCCCCATCAGAAGGCATACTCCCTCCTGTAGCGTATTAGAAGGTAGAGGAATAAAGGTCCACCGATGAGGGCGGTGAGGATTCCGAGCTTGAGCACAGAAGGTGCCATGATGGTGCGCGCGAATAGGTGGCAAAGCACAAGAAAAGACCCCCCGGCTAGGGCGGATGCAGGGAGCAGAAGGCGATTATCAGGGCCAAATAAAAGGCGTATCATGTGTGGTATCACCAGCCCGACAAACCCGATGAGACCCGCGATGCAAACTGCGCATGCCGTAAGAAGGGCACCCAACGCCAAAATGAAGGGCTTGTCCCGTTCCACATTTATCCCAAGATATGCCGCCCCCTCCTCCCCCAGCGAGAAGGCATTGAGGTGAGGGGCAAAGAGCCTGGCCAAAATAATCCCAAGGAGGATTATCGGTGCCAGAACCGCTATCTGGCTCCAATTAACCGCTGTAATCTGACCCCAAAGGAAGCCGTAGAGAACCTCTGCTTTCTCCTGCAGCTCGCCCACTGTGTCCAGCAAAAACCAGGAGATTGCGGTGAGGAGGAAGTTTATGGCAACGCCAGCAAGGATTAAAGTTACAACATGGGTTGTCCTCCCTATTCTAGCT
>DAOTXZ010000109.1:0-3112 GCA_034435115.1 Dehalococcoidia bacterium
GTAAAACTTCTCGTAGTTTTCTTCGGAGAGGAAAACAGGATGAGCGTGAAGTTCGGAAAGGCTTGATTTCACCCTTTCTATTAATTCACCATCAGGTCTAATTTCCGGCCAGCCAACCCATACACAGCCAACCCATACATACTCCTTAATAGAGGACGAACTTTTCAAAGAATCCAAGTATGTAGTTAAGCCCGATACAAGACCGCCTGGAGTACGCTGAAAGTATAACTCGCCTTCCTTCTCCGTCACCCTGAATGGCAATCTGTTTGCAACTATTACTAATCTCATCCCTAATCCTCAACCCGGACGAAGTTCGAGATCTCCTTGACCACCTCAAGCTTCTCCATCTCCCGTAGAGCCTTCTGCATCGCACTCTCCCGGGCAGGATGGGTCATAATAACGATCTCGGCTGTTCTGGTGGCCTCGTTTGCCCCCTTCTGGATAACAGAGAAGATGCTGATAAGATTATCACCCAGGGTCTTGGCGATCTGGGCCAGCACTCCGGGACGATCAGCGACGCTCATCCTGAGGTAGTAGCAGGTCTCAAGCTGGGAGATTGGCTGAATCCTCTTTGTGGTGTCTAGGTGCAGCTCCGGGCTTCTGACAACTCCAAGCCTCAGGTCCTGAGCTATGTCGACCACATCAGCTATAACAGCGCTGGATGTTGGTGCGGAGCCGGCTCCCTTTCCATAGTAAAGCACCCTCCCCACCAGATCCCCCTCCACCTGAATAGCATTGAAGACGTCGTCCACCTCAGCAAGAAGCATATCTTTGGAGATGAAGGTGGGATGAACCCGCACCTGAATGGAGTGCCCCTCCTTCTTGGCTATAGCGAGGAGCTTTATTGAATAGCCAAGCTCCGCAGCGTAACGAAAATCTCTCGCAGTGAGCCGGGAAATGCCCTCGCGGTATACATCTTCAGGGCGAACCTCAGCCCGAAAGGCGAGCGTGGCTAGGATGGCAAGCTTATAGGCAGCGTCCACCCCCTCAATATCATCAGCGGGGTTGGCTTCGGCGTAGCCCAGCTCCTGGGCCTGCCTGAGAGCGGCAAAGAAATCAAGCCCCTCCCTTGCCATCCTGGTAAGGATATAGTTCGTTGTACCGTTGATGATCGCATGGATAGCGAACACCTCATTGGCGACGAGGTCCTGCTTAAAAGAAGCAACGATGGGGATACCCGCCCCGACGCTTGCCTCATAATGCAGATCAACGCCGTGCTCCTGAGCCAGTGAAAGTAGCTCGGGGCCATGCTTTGCGATCACCTCCTTATTGGCGGTGACAATCTGCTTTCCCCTCCGGATGCCCTCCCTTATGAACTCCAGGGCAGGGCTCTCGCCACCGATGAGCTCAACCAGGATATCTATTGTGGGGTCGTCCAGGATCTCCCCGGGGTCGGTGGTGAGGAGGGCGGGCTCCACCCCTACCCGGCGATTCTTGGCGAGGTTTCGAACCAATATCTTCTTCAAGACTACCGGGCACCCCACCTGCCTTTGAATGAGATCCGCCTTCTCCAGCAAGACCTTTGCCACCCCACTTCCAACCACCCCCAATCCCATCAGCCCGACACCGATACTTCTCTCTCTCACAGTTCACCCCGTTTTTGGTCAGCCAGCAACCACTACAGGCAAAGCAATACCCCGCAAGGCAAGGAGCCATCCAGCAACGGAAAGCCGTGGGGAGCATTAACTACGCATTCCAACACCGCCGGTCTTGCGGATATGAGCGGGGGTAAAGGGCAATAAAGCGATATGCCGCGCCCTCTTGATCGCAGTGGCAATAGCCCTCTGATGTTTGGCACAAGCACCCGTCTTGCGGCGAGGTTCGATCTTCCCCCAATCCGAAATATAACGGCGAAGTTTTGAGGCATCCTTATAATCTATTAAATCTACTTTTTCGGCACAAAAGGCACAAACCCTACGCCTTGGGACATATCTTGCCCTTTGCTCTTTACTCCCAGCCCTTGGTTTTTGTGGTCCCATCACCCTCCCTTAAAAGGGGATTTCATCCGGCTCTATCCCCTCTTCGCCGGTTTCCTCAGGAAGAGCCGCGACTGCGCGTCGATCAAGGAAAAGCACCCTATTAGCCACTATCTCCACGCGGGTTCTTCTCTGGCCATCCTGTCCCTCCCAACTACGGGTCTGAAGCCTCCCCTCAACATAGGCTCGCTGCCCCTTGGTCAGAAACTGATTGCAGGTCTCCGCCAGCTTGTTCCAGGTAACCACACTGAACCACTCCGTCTCTTGCCTGCGCTCGCCATCGGGCGTGGTATAAGTTCGAGAGGCAGCTATGCGAAATGAGGTTACCGGATTTCCATTGGGGGTAAAACGCATCTCGGGATCAGTCCCCACGTTTCCGATAATCATCACTTTGTTCAGGCTCGCCATCTCCCCAAAGCTCCTTTCTTCCTAATCACCTACCCTGACTAGTAAGTGACGAATAATGTCATCCGAGATCTTCAGGCTTGCCTCAAGCTCTGCGGCATGTTGCGGCTCAATTCTAAACTGAGTCAAAACATAGCTCCCCTCCAGAAACTGCCTAATGGGATAAGCAAGCTTCCTCCTACCCCAATAGTCAACCCCAGCGACGGCACCCCCCTTTTCCGCAATGAACTGACTCACCTTCTCCACAATGGTGGTGACTTCCTCATCGGCAACCTCTGGACTGATAATTAATACCAGCTCGTAGTCGCGCACCTCGCCCTCTTTGAATTCATTGGAGTCATTATAGCACGCCAATGATGATAACAACAAGCACCTTTAAACACCGGGGATGGGGAACCTGTCTGATATCTCCTCCACCTCCCGGCGCACCTGCCTTATCACCCCATCATCCCCAAAATTGGTAAGAACCCTGGCAATAAGCGCGGCAATGCGCCTGATCTCCCCGGGTTCAAAACCGCGAGTGGTAACCGCAGGGGTGCCGAGCCTTATCCCGCTGGCGAGCTGCGGGGGGCGGGGATCGAATGGGATAGGTTCTCGATTAACGGTGATCCCAGCGGCATCAAGTGCCTCCTCAGCTGCCTTCCCGGTTATGCCCACCGGGGTGAGATCGACAAGAACCAGATGGTTATCTGTCCCCCCGGAGACAATTCTAAACCCCATCCCCTGTAGCT
>DAOTXZ010000110.1:0-5392 GCA_034435115.1 Dehalococcoidia bacterium
CTGGATATTGAGTCGCCTAAATCGCCTGGTGGCAAATGTAAACGAGCTTCTGGAAGACTTCCAGTTTGGAGAGGCACAGCGGCAGATCCATGACTTCCTCTGGGGAGAGTTCTGCGACTGGTACATAGAGATGGCAAAGATCCGCCTTCGCTCAAAAGATATCTCCCCCCCACTCCCAGTTCTCGTCCATGTCCTTGAAACCTCGCTTCGCCTCCTCCACCCCTTCATGCCCTTTATCACCGAGGAGATATGGCAGAATCTCACCAGTTTTCTACCAGAGGATAAAGGAAGGGCTGAGTCGATTATGATCGCCCCTTATCCCGTCGCCAATAAAGAAGCCATCGACCCCCAAGCTGAGCAGGAAATGGAGTCAGTTATTGAGATTATCCGCGCCATTAGAAACGCCAGGACCCAATTGAGGGTAGAGCCCTCCAGGTGGATCGAGGCGGTCATCTCTGCCGGTGATGCCAAGCCAACCATTCAGTATCACGCCCCCACCATCAAATCGCTGGCTAGGATAGGGGCACTCACCATTTTAGGGGCTGGTGAGCAAACCCCGCCGGCGGAGAACTCGAAGGTAATGGTTCTAAAAGGGGTTGAGGTGATCCTGCCGATGGCAGGAATGATCGAGCCTGATGCTGAAAGAAAACGCCTGGAGAGGGAAATAGCGGATAACGAAGCTAAAATGAGACGCCTGGAGACCAAGCTAAGTGATGGGGCGTTTCTTTCCAAAGCGCCGGCTGAGATAATAAAAAGGGAAAAGGAGAGGCTTGCCACATACAGGGATAAGGCAGGGAGGTTGAAGGAGCGACTTGCCCAGCTCAGCTAGGGCTCAATGGCATCTTGAGATTCGCAAGGGGAGGGCTCTCTCCAAAGCTGGCTGGCACCCCGTCGCCGCTTTAGTTCCTCAAGCCCCTTCTTTGTATCGCTAGCAACCCGTGCCTTATCGCATCGCCTCAGACGGTGCTTAAATAGCCAGTAGGTGAATTCCTCAAGTTCCGAAAGGGAAATAGACCTGCGCAGGGGATAGCCCCTCTCCATCCTAAATTTCCGGAGCAAGGTCGCCTGATCTGCTCCATAAAGACGCTCATAAACCTCGTCAACGATATTCTGTTCCCCAGAGTAACCAAGAGACCGGTGTTCCTTTCTTACCTCCTCTTCCACAGCCATGACCAGAGCCCCCTCTACGATCACCCCATAAAAATAGTTGAGGTAGGCACAGTATTTACTTCTGCCAATAAGGCCCTTGAACTCCTTTTCAGCTAGCTCGAGGGGAGGCTTGCCAAAGAAGAGGAGGTTATCCCTCTCCTCCTCGGTAATGAGATCAGCGACCTCATAGATCAAACGCTCAGCAAGGAGCAACCAGTTGAAGGCCTCATTGGCGATGAGATAGCGATAAGTTCGCCCGTTATAGGTCTCCTCAGGCGATGTCCATAGCCCGATAGCCTCAAGCAGGGCGATATACCAGTGCTTTCCCTCGGCAATTGCTCGCTTCAAGTGCTCGATGGCCTCCCGATCGCCACTCGCCCCACAGGCTATATGAAGCTCTCTCATCGCTTCCAGCATCGCAACTCTCCTACCGCTCCCGTTTGAATAACCTCTTAACCTCATCAAGTGGCTTGGTGTTCAGTATATGCTTCGCCTCGCACCAAGCCCTCCTCGCCACCCCAACCCCAAAGCGCATATACCCCAACTGCTCGGCGCTATGGGCATCGGTGGCGATAACAAGCTTCACCCCAAGCTCCCTTGCCCGGGACGCGTGAATGTCCTTGAGGTCAAGCCGGGAGGGCATGGCGTTTATCTCAAGAGCGGTATTTGTCTCAACGGCAGCACGAAAGACCGCCTCAAGATCGATAGTAACCGGCTCACGCTCCCCCAGAAGCCTACAGGTTGGGTGGGCAAGGATGTCTACGTGAGGGTTCTTTATGGCTCGGATGACCCTCTGGGTCATCCGAGCCTCATCCTGACCCATCGCCGAATGCACCGCAGCGATCACAATATCAAGCTCAGATAGTAGCTCATCGGAGAGATCGAGGGTGCCATCAGCGCGAATATCCACCTCTATCCCGGCAAAGATGTAGAAGCCATCAAGAGAGTCGTTTAGTCTCCTTATCTCAGATATCTGACTCCTGAGCCGCTCCCCGTCCAGTCCGTGAGCGATCCCTCTACCCCCCGAGTGATCGGTGATGGCAATATACTGGTAACCGAGTGCCTTGGCAGCACGGACGAAACTCTCGATAGAATCATGCCCATCGCTCCAGTCGGTGTGGATATGGAGGTCTCCTTTTATATCTGATGTTTCGATTAGCCTCGGAATAGCTCCCCTTTCCGCCAACTCTATTTCGTATTGTCCCTCCCTCAGCTCAGGTGGGATGAACTGGAGCCCGAGCCTCTCATAGAATGTCTCCTCGGTTGCGAATTTCTCCGTCTTCCCACTTTCAAGGATGGTAATACCATACTCGCTCAGCTTGAGCCCCTGGCGATGCCCCCTTTCCCTGAGGGCAATGTTGTGTTGCTTGGAGCCGGTGAAATACTGGAGGGTGGAGCCAAAGCAATCATGTTCCACCATACGCAGGTCGACCTGAAGCCCTCCGGAGACGATCACGCTCGCCTTTGTCGCCCCTCTAGCCAGAATCTGCCTCACCTGGGGAAGCTGAACAAAGCTTTCAATGACCCCCTCCCCATCATCGGCGGTTCCCATGAGGTCAATATCGCCGATGGTCTCCCGGAAGCGTCGCAGGCTGCCAGCTGCGGTGAGGCTATAAAGTCCGGGGCGGGGGCTGAGGGCTGCCATAATCTCCTCGACGATAGGCAATGCCTCACCGATGGGGATGCGCTGATCTTTTCTCCTTAGCGCCTGAATCTGATGGAGGAGGTTCTCGGCAGTCTTCTGACCAAGCCGTGGCAAAGCAGCCACCCTTCCCTCCAGGATCGCCTTCTCAAGCTCACCCACCGACTTTATTCCCAGCTCCTGCGAGAGCTTCATCGCCGTCTTGGGGCCTATGCCCGGGACTTCAAGGAGGGTGCTTATCCCCTCGGGGAACTCGGCGCGGAGCTTTTCATAGTACTCAAGCTTACCGGTGGTAACAAGCTCAATGGTCTTCTTGGCGATAGCCTCCCCCACCCCGGGGATAGTCTTCAGGTCAGCCCCTTCCCCAATCATGATCTCTATCTCCTTGGGGAGGTGCTCGATGGCACGAGCCGCCCTCTGATAGGCTCTCACCTTAAAGGGAGTCTCCCCCTTAAGCTCAAGGAGGTCAGCAATATCATAGAATACCTTGGCAATGGCGGTGTTTTTCATGGGGTTTCACCTAAATGCTCAATTCTAGCTTAAGGTCTTCTACCTTCTGCGGGGAATAGCCAAATTTCCCTGCCATAACTTCTTCAAGAGCAGAGGGAGTGCTGAGACGCAACCCTCCACTTCTTAAGGTTTCTCCACCTTTGCCAACTATTTCAATAGCGTAGTCATGAAAGGTAACGGAAACGAAATTCATCTTACCAAATAAGCTCCTATACATTGGTCTCAGCCATGTTGGTTTCCTATATCGGACTACAATGTAAAGTCTGTAGAAACACCAGTTCGCAATCAAAACCCAGTCACGATTGCCTTTTCAATAGCAAAGATACCCATCTTCACCACCTTTGACCTTATAGAAATATTCGCCTCCTGCGAGCACAATCTCAGAGTCCTCCTTGCCTAAAAGGATAGCGGCGGCAAGTTCATGTATAGTCTCGTCTGAAACATCAAAATCGTAACTCGGTGTAACTACTTGATCAAGCATATTTTGCCCCCTAGCCTACTCAACTATCATTCCCTATTTGGCCTTGCTATATGGGTATTTATCTCGTGTTTATTGTAAACATCAAAAATCTCTTTACAAAATCTAATTATTCTCTCGTCACCAGCGGCTACAGCGTCTTGATAAATTTTAGTTACAAATCTTTTCCCTAACTCGGTTTGAGAATAGTTCTTCTTTAGCAGATTATGCTCCGCACACAAGGTTTGGCCATTATCTACTGTATTACTCCCACCTTTATCTCTCGGTGTTTTATGGTCAGCACAGATTTCAACACCATCCTCTCGTCCCCTATTACAAACGACACATCGGTAATTATCTCTCCTAAAGATTTCTTCTTTCACTTCAGGAGGGAAATCAAACAATTCGACTTCTTGAACATATTCTGGGTCGTATCTATATACTCCCTTGCTAGCTTTTATTAATTTACCTTCCTGATGTAACTTGCGTATTGCTCGCCATGGATCCCGAGGTTTTCTTCCAGTTAATTCAACATATTGCTTTTCAACCCAGTCAACGACTGGACCATGTCTTAAATCTTCGTTTGGGTGCGTCCTAAAATATTCTAGAACTAACTCGCTTATAGATTTTTTGGGCATAGCACGCCCTACTACATGTTCCCTAGCTTAGATTGATATATCTTTCCCTCTTTTATTACTCTTTGTTTTGCAATCTCACAGTAACCTTGGTCAATTTCAATACCGATTCCTTTCCGTCCAGTCTGCAAACAAGCAACTAATGTGGTTCCGCTTCCGAGAAAAGGATCAAGTATAGTGTCCCCGACAAAGCTAAATAATTTTATGCATCTCTTCGGCAATTCCACAGGAAAGGGAGAGGGATGTCCAACCCTTTTTTTGCTCTCACCGCTAAAATTCCATACACCATTTGTCCACTCTTGGAACTCAGCCTTACTAATATCCGATATTCTGCTTCCGCTTTCCTTCTTCCATCGCTTCTTATAAAGAACAACTATCACCTCAACTGGGGCAATAACATAAGGTGCAGAAGCGCTAAGCCATGAACCCCATGCAGTTCGTCTTGAGATGTTCTGTTCATTCCAGACTATTGTAGAGTGATACTTCCAGCCAGCTTGTTTAGCAATTGTTGTTAAATCAGCGTAAACACTTTGCTGTCCACCCTTATTCTTATCCAATGGTATATTCAAGCAAAATCTACCATCATCTTTTACCAACTCATAGCATTTACTTAACCACTCTCTTGCAAAATTCAAGTAATCCTTATACGGCATCTCGTCATAGTGTGAATTATATTTAATGTTTACATTATATGGGGGTGAAGTAATAATAAGGTCAATGCTACCATTTCCTACCATATCGGTAGTCAAAATATCGTCATTATAGATAATTATTTCTTTTGCCTGGAAATACAATTTATTGCTTACTCCTACCCTCGTTTCTAGTTCCATTTAAGTTTCACCTTCATCACTTTCCGCAGCACTTCTTATACTTCCTACCACTTCCACAGGGGCAGGGGTCATTGCGCCCTATCTTCTTCCCCACCCCCACCGCCACTGCCTCCCCCCCCGCCGCCTGCTGGGGAGGTGCTTCCTTCTTAATGCCCACGCGGTATATGGT
>DAOTXZ010000111.1:0-6137 GCA_034435115.1 Dehalococcoidia bacterium
CACAAGGGGAGTAGAAAGTGTCCTATTTTCTAATCTCTGTTTCCAATAGAAGGAACAAAGAAAAGAAGCAGTCAAAGATGCTGAAGCTACTTAACCTTTTTCCAAGCAGACCAAACCACGTAGCGAGGATTGCGAAAGCTGAGCAGATAGCCTTGTTGCTTATACCTTCGACGGCTTGAATATAAGAAATGCCTCGCATGTTTTTCAAGAGCTGCCTCGGAACCTCCACTTGGAGATCATTGACACCGGCAGTATTAGAATGCCTTAACACAAATCGGTGGGAGTAACCAATGAGTAGCTATAATGAGCCATCAGACGAATCCCTTGCTTCTGGGGTTGAGGCAGTTGCGGACCGGATTTACAGGGCCCATTTGCCTCCCTATTTGCAGGAGTCTTGGGCTAGCGGAAGAGGGAATTGGTATGAAGAGCTACTCCGAGAACAATGCTTCAAATAGTCCGCCATGTCACCATTTAAGCTTGTCTCAGACTTCAGACCCGTCGGGGGGCAGAGCCAGGATTAGATGAAGAACTGGCTTTGGATCGCTGTTGCTGCCTCAGTTGGCATACTGGCCATTGTTCTCAGGCTTTTCGGCATTGAGCTTGCCCCCCACTTCGCAGCAATCGTATTCGGTATTGCCATTGTTGGTGGTGCCTTCCTCCTCACTTGGGCGGCGGAGGCGGCGGAGAAGGAGATCTCGCAGGCGCTGGCCCTCGCCTTCCTTGCACTCATCGCTGTCCTCCCTGAATATGCCGTTGACATTTATTTTGCCTGGATGGCAGCCATCGACCCCCAGTATGCTCACTACGCCGTAGCCAATATGACCGGTGCCAACCGCCTGCTTATCGGCATCGGCTGGCCGCTAGTGGCCTTTCTCTTCTGGATGAGAAGGAGGCAAAGGGCAGTGGTGCTGGAAAAAGGGCAGAGGGTCGAACTCTCATTCCTGGTCCTGGCTACAATTTATTCCTTCATCATCCCCCTCAAGGGCACACTTTCACTTTTAGACAGCGTTATCCTGGTCTCTCTCTTTGCCCTCTACATCTGGGCGAGCTCCAGGGTGGAGAGGGTGGAGCCCGAGCTTGTCGGCCCATCGGCAGCCATCGCCGCCCTGCCCCGGCGATGGAGCCTGTTGCTCACTGCCTTTTTCTTCATCCTGCCGGCAGGGATCATCCTCGCCTCCGCCGAGCCCTTTGCTGAAGGGCTGATCCAGACGGGCAAAACTGCCGGCATCGATGAGTTCATCCTGGTGCAGTGGGTAGCACCACTCGCCTCCGAGGTATCGGAGATACTTATTGCCGCCATATTGACCCTGAGAGGTAATGCCACCGCCGCCATGGTGGTGCTCATCTCCTCCAAGGTGAACCAGTGGACGTTGCTCATCGGGACGCTGCCTGTTGCCTTTTGCCTATCCTTGGGAGGGATCGGAGCCCTGCCCCTCGATGCCCGCCAGGTGGAGGAGGTGCTGCTAACGGGCGCTCAGTCGGCGTTTGCTGTTGTCATCCTTGGCCGCCTCCGCTTCTCCCTCCCCGCGGCGGCAATTGTCTTCCTCCTTTTCATTACCCAACTCTTCTTGACCATGCCCATGGTGCGCTGGGGCTATGCCGGAGCCTATCTATTTTTGGCGCTGATTCTCCTCCTCAGGGATGGGGAGAGGAGGAGCGGGCTATGGGCGGTGATGCGCACCACTTTCTCAGACCTTCGAAATACGACATCTAGGAGTTGACCCAGATACCTACCAGGGCTAAAATAGTCTAAGGAAGCCATGCCACCATTTAGAATAGTCTCTGACTTCGAACTCACCGGCGACCAGCCCCAGGCGGTGGAAAAGCTCGTCGAGGGGCTGAGGAGGGGGTATAAGCATCAGACACTCCTGGGGGTGACCGGGAGTGGCAAGACATTCACCATGGCTAATGTCATCGAGAGGGTGCAGAGACCGACGCTTGTTCTCTGCCACAATAAGACCCTGGCTGCCCAGCTCTATACTGAGTTTAAGGAGTTCTTCCCCGATAACGCCGTTGAGTACTTCGTAAGCTACTACGATTACTATCAGCCCGAGGCCTACGTGCCACACCTTGACCTCTATATTGAGAAGGAGACCGACATAAACGAGGAGATCGATAAGCTCCGCCACGCCTCGACCCGCGCCCTTCTCAGCCGAAGGGATGTGATAATTGTAGCCTCAGTATCCTGTATCTACGGTCTCGGCTCTCCCGATGAGTACTATAGCTTTGTTCTCAGCATGAGCAAGGGGGAGAGGCGCAACCGGGATAAGATAGTGCGTCAACTTGTCGATATGCAGTATGAAAGAAACGACTTCGACTTCACTAGGGGTCGCTTCCGAATCCGCGGCGATACCCTTGAGATCCAGCCCGCCTATGAGGAGACTGCGGTGAGGGTGGAGTTCTGGGGGGATGAGATAGAGAGGATTGTTGAGGTTGACCCCCTCACCGGCGAGCTTCTGGCGGAGCGGGAATCAGTGGAGATCTATCCGGCGAAGCACTTCGTTACCTCATATGATAAGCTCATGGCTGCCATAGAGGATATAAAGGTTGAGCTTGAGGAAAGGCTCAGGGAGCTAAGAAGCCAGGGTAAGCTCCTTGAGGCGGCGAGGCTTGAGGCAAGAACTAACTACGATATCGAGATGCTCCGTGAAACCGGTTACTGCACCGGCGTGGAAAACTACTCCCGATATCTCTCAAGAAGGGCACCGGGGAGTCCACCCTGGACACTCCTCGATTATTTCCCCGACGATTTCCTAATCTTTGTTGACGAGTCTCATATGACTCTTCCCCAGGTGCGGGGGATGTATCATGGTGACCGCTCCCGAAAGGAGACGCTTGTTGAGTATGGCTTCCGCCTCCCCTCCGCCCTCGATAACCGCCCCTTGAACTTCTCGGAGTTTGAAGGGCATATCAATCAGGCTGTCTATGTCTCGGCGACGCCGGGCCCTTATGAATATGAGCACTCGGAGCAGATAGTGGAGCAGCTCATTCGCCCCACCGGGCTCCTTGAGCCATCCATCGAGGTTAAGCCAACCAAGGGGCAGATCGACGACCTCATTGAACAGATAAGGGTGAGGGTTGAGCGTGGGGAGCGCTGCCTAGTGACCACATTGACCAAGCGGATGGCTGAGGAGCTTGCCGATTACCTCAGGGAGATGGGGGTGAAGACCCACTATCTTCACTCCGAGATCGAGACGCTGGAGCGGGTGGAGATACTCCGTGACCTTCGGCTTGGGGTCTACGATGTGGTGGTGGGGATAAACCTTTTAAGGGAGGGGCTGGATCTTCCTGAGGTGAGCCTGGTTGCTATCCTCGATGCCGATAAAGAGGGGTATCTTCGCTCCCGCGACTCCCTCATCCAGATCATGGGTCGTGCTGCAAGGCACGTCGATGGACATGTCATCATGTATGCTGATACTATCACAGGCTCGATGCAGGCGGCTATCGATGAGGTCTATCGTCGTCGCAATATCCAGATGGCCTATAACAAGGAACACGGCATCACCCCACAGGGCATCAGAAAGGCGATAAAGGACATCACCGAGCGGGTGAGGGTGGTGGCGGAAACCCGCGCCCCTTATGTTGTGACCGCCCCTATCCCCAAGGACGAGATGCTGCGCCTGGTGAAGGAGCTGGAATCCCAGATGAAGGCGGCGGCAAAGAATCTTGAGTTTGAGAGGGCAGCGCTCCTGAGAGATCGCATCATTGAGTTGAGGAGAGATATAGTGTGAGGGGGGAGGTGATTGCCTAATTTAAGGATGTCCTTAAGTTAGAGTGATAAGGTGAACCAAGAAACGAGACAGGAGCGGCGCGAGAAGCGCCTTCAGAGAAAGCGGGAGCGGATGCTTGAACATGGCAAAAGCCTTGGACGCGTTTATAAGGATGCCATCCTAAAGCGGTTGAAATCAAGAATCCCCAGGGAAAACCCTCCCTAATCCTCCAAGCGCGGTATCTCTTTTCCCCTTCCAGGCAGGTGCTCGATCACGCCCCCCACGCTGCGGGAGAGGAACTCTTGAATTTGAGAGAGCTGTCTTGAGATCACCGAGCCATGCTGTCCCATCTTGCGGAGCTTCTGGTAGCGCGCCTTAAGCAGCCTATTAATAGGGATGGCTTGGGTTTCCACAAGCTCATGCACCAGATACTTCTTAAGCTGACGGGCTGCCTCATCGGGGTTTGAGTGAGCCCCGCCCTCTGGCTCAGGAACCAGGACATCGATCACGCCGAGTTCTTTACAGTCGTGTGCCGTTAGCTTCAGAGCGGGGGCAATCTCCGCCGCCTTAGTGCTATCTCGGTAGAGTAGGGCAGCCGCCCTCTCTGGGGAGATCGCGGAGTAGATTGCATTTTCCAGCATCAGCATCCGGTCGGCAACGGCAAGCGCCAACGCCCCCTCGCTCCCTCCCTCACCGATTATCACGGAGATTATCGGAGTCGGGAGGTCGGACATCAAAGCCATGCATGTGGCGATGGCATTCCCCCCCCCTCTCTCCTCCGCCTCGAGCCCAGGATAGGCGCCCGGGGTATCAATGAAGGTTATCACCGGCAAGCCAAACTTGGCAGCCAGTCTCATTGCCCGCTGTGCCTTGCGAAAGCCCTCTGGGTAGGCTCTCCCTTGGTTGCGCCGAGGCTCTTTCTCGCCGTGGCCTCGCTCCTGGGCGATGATTATTACCGCCTGCCCGCTAATGTCCCCCAGTCCGCATACTACTGCCCCATCATCCCCATAGACACGGTCGCCGTGGAGTTCGATAAAGCTTGAGGCGATCCTTCCCACGTAGTCAAGGGAGGTGGGTCGCCGCTCATGACGGGCCAGCTGAACCGTTTGCCATGCCGATTCCCGGGGTCGTTCCAGAACCTGATAGGCCTTCCCCTTCTTGGTGACAATTAGCCGGTAGCTAGCACAGAGCAGATCGAGAAGGACAGAGAGAAGCTGGCGAAGATCGGTTCGGTCCACCACATAATCGATCATCCCATGCTCGAGATGGGATTCGGCGGTGTGACCGCCCTCTGTTAGTTGCTTTCCCACGGTCTGCTCCACCACCCTGAGAGGGGCAAGGCCAACCAGCGCCTTTGGTTCGGCGAGGATGATATCCCCCAGATTGGCGAAGCTGGAATAGACCTCACCGGTGGTTGGATTTGCCAATACAGAGATATAGGGAAGCCCGGCAGTGTGTAGCCGCCTTGCTGCCGCCGCCGTCTTGGCCATCTGTGTTAGGGAAAGCACCCCCTCCTGCAATCGGGCACCACTGCTGCTAACGATGGTTACCACCGGAAGCTTCCTCTTAGCAGCCAATTCAAAGGCGAGGGCTATCTTCTCACCGACAACGCAGCCCATGCTCCCGCCCAGGAAACCGAAGTCGATAACAGCGATAACAGTGCGATTGCCCCCGATTTGGCAGACCCCGGTGACCACTGCCTCCTTCAGCCCGGTCCTCTCCTGAGCCTCTTTAATGCGCTGGCGATAGGGCATCTTCTGGGAGAAGGAAAGGGGATCAAGGTAGGACAAGGAACGGTTTACCTCTCTAAATGTGCGCGGATCGGCGATTAGCTGGATACGCTCCTGTGCCGAGAGGCTATGGTGGAATCTGCATCTCTCACAGACTCGGTAGCGGCGATATAGCTCGGAGCCAGAGAGGTCAGCGTCGCAAGAGAGGCAGTGCTCCTCGCGGGGTAGAGTGACTAGCATCTCTTCTTCACCGGGGCCGGCAATTATACTAAGTATATCATCGGGGTTATTCATCGTTCACCCCCCTTATTCGAGCTCTGGTTTAAGACCTCTCTTGATTTCCCTGGCTCGCCAGGGGCTACAATGCCCTCCTTTTCAAGCAGGTCCATAAGTCGCGCCGCCCTTGGGTAACCGATCTGCAGTCGGCGCTGGAGGAAAGATGTCGAGAGGTGTTTATGTTCCTTAGCAAGTTGCTTTGCCTTCTCAAAAAGGGTATCTTTGCCTTCTTGAGCGCCTTCGGAGGCAACTACCTGGGCGATCTTATCAACCATCTCTTGGTGGGGCTTTTCTTTTAATAATCCCTGGTCGCTCCAGAACTGCACCAATCTCTCGATCTCACCGTCGGAGGTAAGGCAGCCCTGTAGACGCTGTGGTTTGACGGCATCAGTAGGCATATAGAGCATGTCTCCCCGCACCT
>DAOTXZ010000112.1:0-2611 GCA_034435115.1 Dehalococcoidia bacterium
CAGGATGTGTATAAGAGACAGCTTCAGTATCTTGCCCCCTATTCTGGATGTGCCATGGGCGAGGAATTTATGGAGCAGGGGCGGGATGCCCTGATCGTCTATGACGATCTGACAAAACATGCCTGGGCTTACCGGCAGCTCTCGCTACTTCTTCGCCGCCCCCCCGGTCGCGAGGCCTACCCAGGTGATGTTTTCTATCTCCATAGCCGACTCTTGGAGAGGGCGGCGAAGCTTGCCCCGGAGTATGGTGGGGGCTCCCTCACCGCCCTTCCTATCATTGAGACCCAGGCGGGGGATGTGGCTGCTTATATCCCTACCAATGTCATTTCCATCACCGATGGTCAGATATACCTTGAGACCGACCTCTTCAATGCTGGCATTCGCCCGGCGATGAACGTTGGGCTTTCAGTATCTCGGGTGGGAGGTGCCGCCCAGACAAGGGCGATGAAAAAGGTGGCGGGGAGGCTGAGGCTTGAGCTTGCTCAGTATCGGGAGGTGGCTGCATTCGCCCAGTTTGGCACCGCCGACCTGGACAGGACAACCAGGGCCCAGCTTGAGCGCGGGCAGCGCATCACCGAGGTCTTAAAACAGCCCCATTATGCCCCCATGCCGCTTGAGAAGCAGGTGATGATCCTCTATGCCGTTATCAATGGCTACCTTGACGATGTGCCTGTTGAGAAGGTTAGGGATTTCGAGGACAATTTCCACCGCTTTATGGGGATCAGCCACCCCGAGGTGGGTGAGCGCATCGCCAGGGAGAAGGACATAAGCAATGAGACCGAGGAAGCGCTCAAGAAGGCGATCTTAGAATTCAAAGCCAGCATTACTTACAAAGGGTAACGGGGATTGGGAGTAGCCATGTTCTGTAGAAACTGCGGAAAAGAGCTTGCAGAGAAGGCGGAGTTCTGCACTTCATGTGGAGTTAGGCCGCTGGTGGGAAATAAGTTCTGTAATGCTTGCGGTGCCGAAACAAGGCCTGAGGCTGAATATTGTGTGAAATGCGGCGTGCGACTTGGTATTGGAGAGGGGAAAAGCTGGCTCCTCGCCTTGCTATTTTCGATATTCCTCGGTGGCTTGGGGGTTGATCGCTTCTACCTTGGTTATATCGGGTTGGGCACTCTGAAGCTTTTGTTGACGCTCATTTTTGGTCCGATATTGGGAATTATCACATTCGGATTTTTCTGGTTTGCGCCTTTCGTTTGGTGGCTGATTGACCTAATTTTAATTGCTACTAACACATTGAAGGATGCCGAGGGGCGACCCCTAGTAAGGGCCTAGGGGCTATAGCTCGAAAAATGGCCAATATTCGCATAATCCGCAGAAGAATCCGCTCTATCCAGAGCACCGCCAAGATAACCAGGGCGATGGAGATGATCGCTGCCTCAAAGATGAGGCGGTGCCAGGAGCGGGTGATTGGGGCACGCCCCTATGCCGAGAAAATAGGTAGGGTTCTGGCTCACCTTGTAGCATTGCCTCAGGAGGAGGCTCCACCGTTGCTTCAGCATCGGAAGGTGAGCCGGATCTGTATAGTTCATATTACCGCAGACCGTGGCCTCTGCGGTGGACTCAACAGCAGTGTTAATCGAAGAACAGCGAGCTTTATTCTGGAGCAAACTGTCCCTGTTGTCCTCATCACTGTAGGACGGAGGGGGAGGGACTTTATGATGCGCTATGGGAGGGAGATTATAGCCGATTTTACCGGAATTGGGGATCGTCCCACCCTTCTTGATACCCTCCCCATCTCCCGCGTCATCATCGATGGCTATACTGAAGGGCTTTTCGACCTGGTATATCTGGCGTATGCCCGTTTTTTCACCACCATGACCCAGAGGCCGGTTCTGGAAAGGTTACTTCCTATTGAGCCTGAGCTGGTGGAGGGGGCGGAGGTGGACTATATTTATGAGCCATCAGGCGAGGTGGTGCTGGCGGAGCTTCTACCGAGGTATGTGGAAATGGAGGTTTATCACGCAATACTTGAGTCCATCGCCAGCGAGCAATCGGCAAGGATGGTGGCGATGCGCAATGCCACCGAAAACGCCAATGAGCTGATCCAGGACCTCACCCTCATGTATAATAAGGCGCGCCAGGAGATGATCACCAAGGAGCTTCTGGACATCACCGGCGGGGCGGTGGCGCTGGGGTAGAAAAGTCAGGAGACTATTATGACAAAAGGCAGAGTGGTGCAGGTGATCGGAACAGTTGTTGATATAGAGTTCCCCCCCGACGGGCTTCCGGCGCTCTATAACGCCATTGAGATACCACGGGATGGGGGGAGGATTGTGCTCGAGGTGCAGCATCATGTCGGAAACAATTGGGTGCGCTGTCTCGCGCTGACCCCCACTGATGGATTGGAGAGGGGCGTTGAGGCCATCGATACCGGCGCTCCAATTGCTGTCCCGGTGGGGAGGGCGACACTGGGGAGGCTGTTTAATGTGTTCGGGGAACCCATCGATAACCTCGGCCCGGTTGAGGCTGAAGAGCGCTGGTCAATTCACCGCTCACCCCCCTTGCTTGAGGAGCAGGAGACCACCACCCAGATGCTGGAGACCGGGCTTAAGGTTATCGACCTCATTACCCCGTTCACCAGGGGGGGGAAGGTGGGGGCTTACGG
>DAOTXZ010000113.1:0-4759 GCA_034435115.1 Dehalococcoidia bacterium
ATTGAAGATTTTGTCCCAAATTGAGCCCCTTCTCGCTGCTCCAACCAAGACGAGGGTCTATATTGAGGTTTAGGCGGGGGGAGGGGGTGCGGCACGGAGGCCGGGAATTTGGCAAGTATTGATCCTGAGAGCAAGCCACCGGGTCTTCATCCTCGCCTTTTCGCCCAATTTACCCCCGGGGAGGCTAAGCCCTGGAGGGTGGCTTATAGGGGCATCGAGTATCCCGGCGAGGTCGTCCTGGCGGATAGTTGGCGGGCTGAGCTTGGCGAGATTTCAGAGGAGGATGTTCACTTCCGCATTGTTCTCTTGTCCAGGCATCAGGAGGTCCCTCGTGAAAGTATTCGAGACCGCCGCATTGCCATATGTATGCCGGCAGAGCTCACTGATAAGGCAAAACGCATAATGGGAAGGTATCTCGCCCTTAAGGAGAGGGCGGAGGCTTGCCTCACTGAGGCCGACCGCGAATCGCTTAGGATCAGGGAAGGCAGGATAGAAAGGGAGCTATTGCGCGAAGAGGCTCTCATGTATGCCGCGGGCTCAATCCTCTGCCAAGGCGCTCCTACTATCGATCCTGCGGAGGCCTTCTCCGCCCCCGATAATGAAAAGAGGCTCAGCCTTATTGCCTGTGCGCTACTTGCTGCTGCCTATCCAGCCCTACCGATAGACCCCTCCGCAGTGGGAAAAACCATCTCTTATGCCGATGTCGGCAATGTCTTTAAGGGTTTCTTTCATAATCCGGATGCCCCTGAGTCAAAGAGAGCCCTTGGTGATTTCGCAGTGGTGTTGGGGCTAGCAAAGCCGGATGCCCCCTCCAGATTTGACCCCAGCGGCTGTGACGTGTTTCAGATCATCCGCGATAAACTTGAGCAGCATCGGGGCGACCTGCCGGCCCGAGAGCTATATCGGGAGCTGGGAGATAACTATGGCCTCACCAACCCGCTTATCACCCTCTATTTACTCTGTTTTGTCCGCTACGCAAGGCCGTCGGTGGAGCTTCATCTTAACCCGGCGCATCGGTTATTCCTTCGCTCCGGGGAAACCCCTCCGGGGGGCAGGCTAACCTCAGCCCTTATCCCCCAGGTCTGGTGGACGAAGGGGATTGAGCGGGCTTTTGATCGCCTCTGCTACTCGAGGGAGCCACTCTGGAATCTAGCCCTCCCCTACACCTCCCTTATTCGGGAGGGGCTGAAGCCAGTGACCCGCCCCGGGGAGGTTGAGGGGCAGGAGAGGCTACTTCTGGAGGAGCTCAGGGGACTGGGAAGGTCTATTGATGAGATTCGGGTCAATCTTGAGCTCCTTTCGAGGGGGCTGGGTGAGACCCCCGACCGGGGGATCCTTGAAAGCCTTGAGCGTCTTTTCCGCATTGCCAAAGCCAGGGACTACCTCGATGTCTATACAGTTGCCCAGGATATATATACCTCGTCCCAATCCCTTGCCGACGACCTGTCCCTGTGCCGGCGCCTCTCTGGGCTTCGTGAGATCACCCCTGAGCTCCTGGGGGTAAAGTCTTATCTTGATAAGGTCGTGCTCAGAAGGAGCGATGAAGAGCTTGCTATGGATCGGGTGTCTATCCTGGGGCAGTTAAATATGGGCAATGTCTTGTCCAATCTGCATCTATGGCCCAGTGTGAGGGCGATGTTTGACTGGTTTAGGTCCCGCTACCGGAGGATATATCTTGCCCATCACCAGGAATATCATCATCAGATGGCCTCCCTGCGCGCCCGGCTGGAGAAGGCGGAGCTTGAGGTCAATTGTTTGAAGCGACTCAATTCTATCGTCGAGCTCGGCGAACCGCTTGGCACGGAGCTATTCAGTGAGTACGCGCGACTCCTGGAGGAGGTAAAACCCTGTTCTTTATGGGATGGGGGGGAGGTCTCGCTTGAGCCCGAGCCAACCTGTGCCTCCTGCCGGCTCGTGCTCACCCAGGAGCCCCCGACCAGGGAGGTCGACCACTTCTTTAGTCGGCTTGAGAGGGCTCTCAAACAGCAGCAGCGGCGTCTCAGCTCGGAGGCGATTCGCCAGATACTGGCACAGGGTGGATGGGAGCGGGTAGACCAGTTTATCAAGATCGTCCAGGCAAGCGACCTATCCCCTCTAGTGAATGTGATGGACGACGAGATGGTTGGGTTCATCCGCAGGTTACTTGTGGAGGCTCGAGTCTATACCCGTGCCCGCCCCGTCCTGAGGGAGCTGGCTGAGAGGTTTCCTGTCATCGAGGAGGGTCAGATCGATACCGTGGTCTCGGAGTTTGCATCCCTTTTAAGGAAAACCTTTGAGGAGACCAGGGAAGAAAATCTGGATAAGCGTGTACAGCTAACCCTGGAGTAAACCGTGAAGCTGATCGTAGGACTGGGCAACCCGGGGCGCGCCTACCGTAATAACCGCCACAACGTGGGATTTGCTTGCATCGATCACTTGGCTAAGCGATATAGCATTTCCGTTGCCAGGCGACAGGCTCGGGCTCGTGTGGGTATCGGTGAGGTGGCGGGCATCCCCGTCATGCTCGCCAAGCCCCAAACCTACATGAATCAGAGTGGGGAGTCGGTATCTATTCTCATGCGACGCCTGGCTCTCCCAACCGGCGACCTTATTGTCATTTACGACGATTTCAGCCTCCCTTTGGGCAAGATCCGCATTCGAGAGCGGGGTGGCTCGGGGGGGCATAATGGGATGAAGTCGATCATCGCCTCTCTGGGGAGGCAGGATTTCCCCCGCATTCGAGTCGGCATCGGGCAGCCCGCCAAAGGCGGGCTGCCCGAACATGAAGACACCTCGGAGGCAGTGGCATACGTATTAAGCGATTTCACTCCTGCTGAAAAGGAGGCCATCGCCGAGGTACTGAGCCGGGTTGGTGATGCCATAGAGTGCATTCTCACCGAGGGGACATTGGTGGCGATGAATAGATTTAATTCCCCAAGATAGATCCCCCTTTTTCCTCATGAAATCCCTCTCATTGTTATAGCTCCCAGCCGGGTGATATAATTAACTATCTAAGGAGGAGAAATGTTTATTGCAGTTATTGGTGGTGGGCATTGCTCACAGAGAGAGGCTGAGCTTGCTCTAGAGGTAGGGCGTGAGTTGGCAAGGCGGGGCGCTATCCTGGTGTGCGGTGGCTTGAGCGGCGTCATGGAGGCGGCGTGTAGAGGTGCCAAGCTGGAGGGGGGCACTACCATCGGCATCCTGCCCGGGGATAGCCGTGAGCAAGCAAATCCTTATATCGATATCCCTATAGTAACCGGCCTGGGATATGCCAGAAACGCCATTGTGGTCAAGTCAGCCCAGGCGGTGATTGCCATTGACGGCAGCTTTGGCACCCTTTCTGAGATCGGGTTTGCCCTGCAATTCGATATCCCCGTTGTTGGACTTGAAACCTGGTCGCTGTCGATGGGCGGCAAGGAGGATAAGTCAATAGTCGTCGCCGAAAACCCTTCCGATGCGGTCGAGAAGGCCCTTGCCCTGGCCAAGAGGGCTTAAAAGAGAGGTTGCGATGGAGGAAGCCACCATTATAGGTGTGAGGGCGCGGGAGATACTTGATTCCAGGGGTAATCCCACCGTGGAGGTCGAGGTGGAGCTTGCTGATGGCACACTCGGTCGAGCGGCGGTGCCCTCGGGGGCAAGCAGGGGGGGCTATGAGGCACTGGAGCTTCGTGACGGGGACAGGGAAAGGTATCGAGGGTTGGGAGTGCTCCGGGCGGTGGCTAATGTGAATAGCGTGATTGCCCGTGCCGTGATCGGAATGTCAGCATCGGAGCAGGAGGCAATTGATAAGAGGATGGTGGAGCTTGATGGCACACCAAATAAGGCGAGGCTGGGTGCCAATGCTATCCTGGGCGTATCCCTTGCCATCGCTCATGCGGCAGCCAATTTCCAAGAGGTGCCCCTATATCGCTATCTGGCAGGGCTGAGGCCGGCGAATACCTTGCCTGTTCCGATGATGAACATCCTCAATGGGGGCAAGCACGCCTCGGACTCTGCCGATTTCCAGGAGTTCATGGTGGTGCCGGCGGGGGGGAGGAGCTTTGCCCATGCCCTCCAGATAGGTGTAGAGGTCTACCAGGCACTTAAAGAAGTTCTCAGGGGCAGGGGTTTGAATGTGAATGTGGGGGATGAGGGGGGCTTCGCCCCCCTCATCCCCCAAAACAAAGACGCAGTCGAGCTCATCCTCGCCGCCATCGAGCTAGCAGGCTATAAGCCTGGGGAGGATTGCTTCATCGCCCTTGACCCGGCGGCATCGGAGTTCTACAAAGATGGCAGATATGTCCTTTCTAGAGAGGGCATCACCCTCTCAAGCCGTGAGATGGTCGATTACTATGAGAGGTGGGTGTCACAATATCCCATTATCAGCATCGAGGATGGGATGGCTGAGGACGACTGGGAGGGGTGGCGAATGCTTATGGAAAGGATAGGGAAAAGGGTTCAGCTTGTTGGCGATGACCTCTATGCGACCAATATCAAGCGCCTCTCCCGCGGCATCGCTGAGGGGGCTTCTAATTCCATCCTAATCAAGCCAAACCAGATAGGCACGCTTACCGAGACCATCGCCGCCATCGAGATGGCGAAGGAAGCAGGGTGGACGGCGATAATAAGCCACCGCTCTGGGGAGACCGAGGACACCACCATCGCTGACCTTGCTGTTGCCATGAACACCGGGCTCATCAAGGCGGGAGCCCCCTGCCGCTCGGAGCGGGTCTGCAAGTATAACCGCCTCTTGAGGATAGAGGAGGAGTTGGGCAAGGGGGCAAGGTATGCGGGGCGGGGG
>DAOTXZ010000114.1:0-4501 GCA_034435115.1 Dehalococcoidia bacterium
TGGCTCTGGTGGATAGGATGCTAGAGCTAAATAAGCGCCTAGCCCCCATCCGCAACATTCCCTCCAATGAGCGGGATGCTGTCATGCGTGAGATAGAACGCACCGACCGCCAGATAGACAATCTGGTCTATGACCTATATGGCTTGACCGAGGAGGAGCGGAGAATTGTGGAGGAGAGCACCTAGAGATATTAAGCGCTACCCACTTATAGAGGAGGCTTCCACCTCCTTAACAGCGCCCCAAGCCTTTGAGCGCTTCAGGGATAGACCCTTCAGCTTTTTCCTCGATAGCGGCATGGACCCGCAGAAGCTTGGAAGATACTCCTTTATAGGAAGTGACCCATTTCTGGTGTTGAGCAGTCGGGGTAGAGAAATAACCCTTCTCCGCGGTAATAGGGAGGAGACTATAGAGGGTAATCCCTTTGACGTGCTGGGCGAGCTTCTGGAGGTGTATGCTCTAGACCCGTCCCCCTACCCCACACCCCTGGTTGGTGGGGCAGTGGGATACTTTAGCTACGACCTCTGCCACTTCATCGAGCGCCTGCCCTCCACTGCTATCGATGACCTCAAGCTCCCTGAGTGTTACTTCGCCTTTTATGACGCGGTGCTCGCCTTTGACAACCTTGACGGAAAGGCTTATATTGCCTCTACTGGCTTCCCCGAGCTTGAGGAAGATAGAAGGGTGAGGAGAGCCAAACTACGCCTCGAGGAGATGAAAACGAGGCTTTCAGAGGTGCCTTCCGAGGAGGAGCCCTTGTTAGCGGGGTCTGCCGAGGAGACCACAACACTTCGCTCTAATTTCACCCATGCGGGCTACCTGGAGGCGGTTGAGAGGGCCAAGGAATACATCAGAGCCGGGGACATCTTTCAGGTCAACCTATCCCAGCGATTTGATGCCCCCCTCACCGTCCCACCCTATGAGCTCTACAGGCGTTTGAGACGGGTTAACCCGGCTCCATTTGCCTCCTACCTTAACTTCGATGGTGTGACCATCGTCAGCGCCTCCCCGGAGAGATTTCTCCGCTTAAAGGATGGACTGGTGGAGACCCGACCCATAAAGGGCACGAGACCAAGGGGCAAAACGCCTGTGGAGGATGTTGCCTTAGCTCGGGAGTTAATCCAAAGCATTAAGGACAGGGCGGAGCACGTGATGATCGTTGACCTTGAGCGGAACGACCTGGGGCGCGTTTGCCGTTATGGGACGGTGAGGGTGAGGGAGCTCATGATCCTTGAGACCTATGCCACTGTCTTCCACCTCACCTCAACCGTTGAGGGGAGACTCAGAGAGGGGAAGAACAGGATAGACCTTCTCAAGGCGACCTTCCCCGGCGGCTCAATCACCGGTGCCCCCAAGGTGCGCGCAATGGAGATCATCGATGAGCTTGAGCCAACGAGGAGGAGCGTCTATACTGGCTCCATTGGCTACTTGAGCTTTGGCGGGGAGCTTGACCTGAACATTGTAATCCGAACCTTTATCATTAAGGATGGGAGGGCATACTTTCAGGTGGGGGGAGCCATCGTCTACGATTCAGACCCCGAAGCTGAGTATCAGGAGACACTGGATAAGGCTAAAGCCCTTATCCAGGCCTTAGGTATCTCACCTCAGGTTGTGGTGGAGGCAAGATGATCCTGGTAATCGATAATTACGACTCCTTTGTCTATAACCTCGCTCAGTATATTGGGGAGCTGGGGTGGCAGCCGGTGGTCTATCGGAATGATGAAATCACCCTGGATGAGATCGAGGAGCTTGCCCCAAGCCATATCGTCATCTCACCGGGACCCTGCACCCCCCTTGAGGCTGGCATCTCAAACGATGTAGTGCGCTACTTCTCGGGCAAAATCCCCATCCTCGGCGTCTGCCTGGGGCACCAGTGTATCGGCTATGTAAACGGTGGACGAATTGTTCGCGCTGACCCCCCGATGCACGGCAAGGCCTCTATGGTATACCATGATGGGAGGACAATCCTTTCCACAATCCCCAGCCCATTTCAGGGCGGGCGCTACCACTCCCTGGTCATCGAGCCAGGCACCGTTTCCCCCGACCTTGAGGTCTCAGCCTGGACCAAGAGCGGGGAGATAATGGGTGTCCGTCACCGAAGGTTTGTTGTTGAAGGGGTTCAGTTTCACCCGGAATCAATCTTGACGCCTTTGGGTCATGACATCCTGAGGAATTTCCTCCGGATTCCTCACCCTGTGTGGAAAGGGCTATAGGTTATGGAAGAGATGGTCTGCCTTAATGGAGAGGTGGTAAAGCGAAAGGATGCCAAGGTCTCGGCGCTTGACCGTGGCTTTCTCTATGGCTATGGCCTTTTCGAGACGATGCGAGCCTATGGGGGGTGTGTCTTTCGCCTCGATAGGCACCTTGCTCGACTTTATGGTTCTGCGGTCAAGCTCAGCCTTGACTCTGAACTGGCTGCCCACAATCTGGAGGGATATATATATCGAACACTTAAAGCTAACGGGCTTGGGGATGCCCGCATCAGGCTGACCGTTTCGGCTGGTCCTGGTGGGAGGGGCATTATGCCCCCAAAATCGGGAATGATTATAGTTCTGGTCTCGGCCGAGCCGCTCGATATCCCGCCACCGGAGGTCTATCGGGATGGGATTTGCGCCGCCGTGGTTAGCGTAAGGCGGAACAGCCTTTCGCCTCTCTCCGGGATCAAGTCCACGAGTTTCCTAGATAGCCTTATTGCTCATTCCGAAGCCCTGTCATTGGGGGCTAACGAGGCTATTCTCCTTAATGAGCGCGGGCTCCTCGCCGAGGGGAGCACCAGCAATATATTTATGGTAGTTTCGGGCAGGCTCCTGACCCCCTCAGTGGATTGCGGTATCATCCCTGGGATCACCCGTGAGGCAGTGCTGGAGGTTGCTCCCAGAGTTGGGATCGAGGTGATGGAGGGTGAGTTTACTTTGGATGACCTTGCTCAGGCTGAGGAGGTCTTTCTAACCGCCTCGGTGAGGGAGATTGTGCCAGTGGCAAGCATCGATGGCAGATCGGTTGGCATGGGCAGGCGGGGGCCGGTTACCGAGAGGCTGATGGCAGCATATAAGGCGCTTGTGGAAAGGGAAACTGGCCTTTACATCCTTTGACCCCGCTTTGGGAAAGTGTTACCATATTTATAAAGGAAGGAGGAAAAAAATGTCGCCACTAAAATACATCGAGCTTACCAGGGCGTTATTTTCCGCCCAAGGATTTCCACCCTACCAGTGGACGGTGAATGAAACCGCCCCGCTTACCCCTTTTGAAAAAGACCTTAAAAAGTGCCGGGTAGCGCTTCTGAGCACCGGGGGGGTATACATCAAGGGGAGGCAGCCCCCCTTTGATCCAGAGAGGAACGATCTTACCTTCCGCGAGATTCCCAAGAACATCGATGTCAAGGAGCTCGCTATCAGCCACAACTACTATGATCACACCGATGCCGATAGGGACATTAACTGTATCTTCCCCATAGAACGGTTCCGGGAGCTCGAGGGTGAGGGATACATTGGTGAGCTTTCCCCGGTGAACTATACCATCATGGGGCGCATCTTCCGCCGCACTGCCCTTCAAAATGAGATGGCACCCGAAATACTGAGGAGGCTCAAGGAGGGCGGGGTGGATGTCTTTTTCCTTGTCCCTGCCTGACCGGTTTGCCATCAGTCCGTAGGACTGATCGCCAGGATAATAGAGGAGGCAGGGATACCAACTATCTCAGTAAGTTCAGCGCGGGATATCACCGAGGCAGTGAAGCCGCCGAGAGCAGTATTTGTTAATTTCCCCTTGGGGCGTCAGACCGGGAAGCCCTTTGACCGGGAGCTCCAGATGAAGATTATTAAGGATGCCTTCGATGCCCTGAAATCCATCAAGGAGCCCGGCAAAATTATCGATCTACCCTACCAGTGGAAAGAGGGCGACGATAGCTGGGAGAGGGAAGTGGAGAGGGCGATGAGGGGAGGGTAGCGGTTGTTTCGGCTGTTAAGAAGGAGCGAGAAGACAGAGCAAGGGGTTAGGCGAACCAGAGAGACATGGTTTGGGAAGGTGGCTCGCCTTCTCGATCGCCCGAGGGTGGGGGAGGAGCTCTGGGGCGAGCTTGAGGAGCTCCTTATTTGTGCCGATGTGGGTGTTAAAACCACCGCCAAGCTCCTGGGGCGGGTTAAGGATAGAATAGGTAAGGAGAGGTTGACTGAAGGCTGGCAGGTGCGCTCTGCGTTAAAGGAAGAGATGATCAAGATGCTGACCCCTGACCGGGAGGCGAAGGGTGAGGGCACCTCCGGTCTCAGGGTCATCTTGGTGGTGGGGGTGAATGGCTCGGGGAAGACCACCAGCATTGCCAAGCTTGCCCATAGCTTTAAGAAGGAGGGGAAACGGACGATCCTGGCCGCCGCCGATACCTTCAGGGCGGCGGCCATCGACCAGCTAAAGGTTTGGGGAGATAGGGTTGGGGCTCGGGTCATCGCGCACCAACCCGGTGGCGACCCCGGGGCAGTAGTTTTCGATGCTATTCAAGCAGCCAAGAGCCGGG
>DAOTXZ010000115.1:0-3052 GCA_034435115.1 Dehalococcoidia bacterium
TGTCTTAACCCATAAAGATTCCCCCCTCACCCCCAGCTCCTCCACAAGCGCCTGCTTTACATCGAGGTTCTCCTGACGCTCCAGGGTATGCTTCATAGAGAGGCTGTAGAGTTTCTTATCCGCCTGGGCGCGAAGCGCCTGAACTGCCGGACCTTTGCCGGTATTGAGCATCCGTACCTGAATGAAGGTTCGATCTATATTCCGGGCCATCTCACCGCCAAGGGCGTCGATCTCCCTGACCAGGTGCCCCTTTGCCGGACCGCCTATCGATGGGTTACACGGCATAAGGGCAACATTGTCCAGGTTCATAGTGAGTAGCAGGGTCCTCGCCCCCATCCGGGCTGCCGCCAGTGCCGCCTCACAGCCGGCATGCCCCGCCCCGATGACGATAACGTCATACACCCTTTAGCCCTCCCTCACATACCTCCACATCTCACGCAGGCTTGGGCGTTTCCCGTACATCAGAAGGAATGTCCGGAATACCCTGGCCGCCAGCCATACAGCCACTAAAATTGAGGCGATGAGGACGGCGATGCTCACTATAAGAACCCAAGTGGGCATCTCACCCATGGCAAGCCTCATCACCGCCATTATCGGGGCAGTCATGGGAAAGATGGTAAGCAGAGTGACAGCGATATGATTCGGGCTGGTGAGTGTCAAGCTGGAAAGCATGATGGGAATCGCTGCCGGCAAGATGACGATCGTTGCCCACTGGATGCCCTCCCTGGCAGTGGCCCCGATAGAGCCAATCGCCACCATGAGGGTAGCAAATAGCAGATAACCAAGGGTGAAATAGACTACGCCAAAGATTATGAGCTTCGGGGGGATGGTGAGGCCAGCCAAAAATGGTATGTTGGAGAATATCCCGACTATGGCTATGGCAGAGACAAGCCAGACGACGATCTGCAAAAGCCCGGCGGCACCGAGCCCGATGATCTTCCCGCTGAGGAGCTGCCTTGTAGAAACAGTGGAGAGGAGGATTTCGATCAGTCGGTTCTCCTTCTCCACACCCACCCCTTCGATGAGATAGGTTGAGGTGTAGATCAGGGAGAGCATAAAAAGGATGCCAAAGAGGTTGGGCAGGGCGAAGGCAGCAAACTCACTCTGAGGGGGCACCACCTCCCCTTGCTCATTCAGCCTCAAGGACAACGTGATCATGGGTGTTTTCGCCCGTTCCATAACCTGCTCACTGACCTCACCGGAGAGGAGATTTGAGACCAAGAAGCCTCTGATCAAATCCATAACCCCTTGTGGGGGCACAAACTCCCTCTGTGTTGTGTATCTGGCGATCAAACCGGTCTCAAGATAGTTTTGGGGGATGACGAAATACTGGCTGATGTCTCCCTCAAGCAACGCCTGGGTGGCATCACCCTGAGTGGGAAAGGGAATAAAGGTGACCCCGGGCCCGCTCGTGTACTCATCAAATATGCCTGTCTCATCCACATAGCCAATATAAAGCTCATCAGGGGGGACACCGGCGGTCCAGTGCGCAACTGCCTGATAGACGAGTATCCCCAGAAGCGCAATCACCGGAAAGCTTATCGTCAGCAGAATGTAGGACCATCTCCTTATGGTGGTTGAAAACTCTCGCCGGGCAATGAGCCATGTCTTGTTCATCGCCTCTTCTCCACAACCTGAATGAATATCTCATCTAGAGATGGGGTGGAAACCTCAAAGCGATTGACCTCGATGCCCCTCTCCACAAGGTGGGCGAGTATCTTCTGAGGAGAGATTTCCCCGTCGAGAAATAGCTCCCAATACCGGCCGTGGTTCTTCCTCCCCACCACCCCCTCCAGTTCACCGATAGTGGCATCACACTCCACAAATACCGAGTTATTCCGGTATTGCCGCTTTATCTCCGACAGGTCCCCATAGAGGACAACACGACCCTTATCGATCATAAGGATTCGGTCACACATCGCCTCCACCTCATTCATCATATGGGTGCTCATGATAACTGCCTTCCCCTGCCCCTTAAGCTCGAGGACGATGTCCTTCAAAAGCTTCCTGTTCACCGGGTCAAGGCCGGCAAATGGCTCGTCGAGGACAATCAGCTCCGGGTCATGGGCGATGGTAACCAGGAACTGGATGATCTGCCCCATGCCCCGGCTGAGCTCGCCTACTTTCTTCTGCCTGTGGGGGAACATGCCCACCTTTTTGAGAAGCTCCTCTGCCCGCTGTCTCGCTACTTTAGCCTTCACACCCTTCAGGGTGGCCAGATAGACCAAGGAGTCAGAAACCCTCATCTTTTGATAGAGTCCTCTCTCCTCAGGCAGATAGCCTATTCGGTTCTTGGTCTCCTCCCCCAGTGGCTCGCCAAAGACCCTGACATCGCCTGAATCGGGCTTTATGATGTCCATGAGCATCCTGATCGTGGTCGTCTTCCCCGCTCCATTGGGTCCCACAAACCCAAAGACCTCGCCCGGTGCCACAGCGAAGGAGACATCGCTAACGACCTCGGTGCCCCCAAAGGATTTATGCACATGGGAGATTTCGACAACATTCATCGCCCTTCCCTTAGATTTAGTAGCCGGGTGATGAGTTCTTCTCCTTCCCTCCAGCCAGCTATTCTAACACTGAGGACTATCCTTGTCGATGCGCTTGCCTAGAAAAACTCAGCAACTTCTAGTATACTATAGAGGAAAAACTTGGCTCTTTCTCAGAGCCTATGGATTAAGAGGGCAACATGGATAAGGAATACGTCCTCAAGATGGTCAAGGAGCAGGGGGTAAAATTTGTCAGGCTCTGGTTTACTGATATCCTGGGCTTTCTAAAAAGCTTCACCATAACGGTAGCGGAGCTTGAGCCAGTCCTGGAGGACGGGATGGGTTTCGATGGTTCGTCCATTGAGGGATTTGCCCGGATCGATGAGAGTGACATGATTGCCAAGCCCGACCCCACCACCTTCCGGGTCCTCCCGTGGAAGTCGGGGGATTACACCGAGGCCAGGATGTTCTGCGACATCCTGAGACCCGGCGGTAAGCCATTTGAGGGTGACCCGAGGTACGTGTTAAAAAAGAACCTCAAAAGAGCCACTGATATGGGCTATACC